>NZ_JBPQTX010000029.1:0-39246 GCF_051386555.1 Streptomyces sp. URMC 126 | reverse complement strand
CTCAAACGCCGGACGGGCTGAATCGTGTACCCGGGCGCGCTATCCAGCCCGTCCGGCGTTTGAGGACGAGCGGCGGAGCCGCGAAAGCGGGGGGCTGGGGGCGCAGCCCCCAGGAAACGGCGAAGGGGCGGGACCGGGGCACCAGCCCGCCGCAGGCGCTACACCGGCGGCCACGGGATGGCCGGCCACTGCCCGCTGGGCGACCGGTGCCGCCCGGTACGCAACAAGTCGGCCACCCGCCCCCGCAGAGCCTCGATCTCCGCAGGAGTGATCAGCTCCGCCAGCCGCACCGCCAGGGGGCGCCCCTCGGCCAGATCGGCCGAAAGTCGCCGCAACGCCTCCAGCGCCTCCTCCGTCAGCGGCTCCCCCGCCCACCCCCACAGCAACGTCCGCAGCTTGTCCTCGGCGTTGAAGGTGACGCCGTGGTCGATGGCGTACAGCCGGCCGTCGGCGGCGGGCAGCAGGTGGCCGCCCTTGCGGTCGCCGTTGTTGATCACGGCGTCGAGGACGGCCAGCCGGCGCAGCCGTTCGTCGTCGGCGTGGACGAGCAGGGCGGTGCGGTCGTCGCCGACGTCCGCGTAGCCGACGGCCTTCCAGCCGGGGCCGGGTTCGTCGCCCTCGACCAGGGCGAGGAGGCGCCGCGTCTCCTCGGCGGCACCGTCGTCGGCCGGCCCGTCGATCCACAGCTGGCACATGCCCGGCCCGTAGGGGCCGTCCCGGAGGACGGTGGGCGGGATCAGGCCCCAGCCCATGGCCTCGGAGAGCTCGTAGGCGGCCACCTCGCGCTGGGCGAGGGTGCCGTCCGGGAAGTCCCAGAGCGGGCGCTCCCCGGCGACCGGCTTGTAGACGCAGGCCGCCGTCACGCCCTCGTACGCGACCGTGCAGTACAGGACCGCGTTGGAGGCCTCGCGGACCCGCCCGCGCACCGTGAGCTCACCGCGCGCCAGCAGCTCCTGCGGGGTGACGCCCGGCGCCCCGGGGCCGGGCCCCGGCGGGCCCGGGGCGCGCTCCGGCGGGCCCGCCTCGCGCTCCGGCGGCGTCACGCCCCGCGGCGGTATCCGTTCTGGCGCGGACATACGTGTCCTTCCGGGTCGAGCGGCAGGCTGCACAGCGGGCAGGGCGGTCGGCCGGCGTTGACGATGTCCAGGGCGCGCTTGGCGAAGGCACGGGCCATGGTGCCGGTGATGCGCACCCGGAGCATGGGCGGCCCGTTGGTCTCGTCCTGGAGGAGGCGCTCCTCGGCGGCGGCCAGGTCCTCGTCGGTGTCGGCCTCCAGCTCGACCAGGGCCTGGGCCTCGACGACCATCCGCTGCCCCTCGGCGTCCCAGGCCAGGGCCATGGTGCCGACGCGGAACTCCTCCTCGACGGGGGTGTCGAGGGGCGCGGTGTCCGCGTACTCGACGGGCGCCACGGCCGGGACCGGGGCGCTGCCGCCGGTGCGCCGGACGACCTCGTCCAGCAGTTCGTCGATGCGCTCGGCGAGCGCCTCCACCTGCGCCTTCTCCAGGGCGACGCTGGTGGTCCGGCCGGCCGCGCTGGCCTGGAGGAAGAAAGTGCGGCGGCCCGGCAGCCCGACCGTACCGGCGACGAAGCGGTCCGGCGGGTCATAGAGGAACACCTGACGGGACAACGTCCTGCTCCATTGGTTCGGTGGTCGGAGGGGGAATCCGCGGAAGTCCGCGGACTTCTTCGGGCTTCCTCGGAAACCCCGACGGCGACGGGGACGGCGGACAGTGGGTACAGCCGGGGACGACGGGTCAGGCGACGAGGCGGCGCCCCCGCGCCCCCACCCTACTGCGCATGTGGATCACGGTGCTCCCGCACCGCCCCCCACCACGGCCTCCCCCGGATCGCCCGCTCCCCCGCCCGGCGGTGTGGCGGGCGGGGCCAGGGAGGCGGTCTCGCCGGTGTCCCCCAGCCGCAGCAGGTACGGCCGCAGCCGCGTGTACCGGATCGCCGTGAGCGAACAGGGGTCGACGGCGATCCGCTGGAAGTGGTCGAGGTGGAGCCCGAGCGCGTCGGCGACGACCGCCTTGATCGGGTCGCCGTGCGAGCACATGAGGTAGACGGCTTCGGGGCCGTGCTCGCGCTCGATCCGCTCGTTCCACTCCCGGACCGCGTCCACCGCGCGGGCCTGCATCGCGCGTAGGGACTCGCCGCCGGGGAAGGAGGCGGCCGAGGGGTGCCGCTGCACGACGGTCATCAGCGGCTCGTCGTGGAGTGCGGCGAGCTCGCGGCCCGACCAGTCGCCGTAGTGGCACTCGCCGATCCGCTCGTCGGTGTGCGACGGCAGTTCCGGACGGGCGGCGAGCAGGGGGGCCACGGTCTCCTGACAACGCTGGAGGGGACTGGTGACGAGAGCGGCGAGCGGGATGTCCCGCAGGCGGTCCGGGAGGGCCGCGGCCTGGGCGGTGCCCCGCTCGTCCAGGGCGACACCCGGGGTCCATCCCGCGAGCACCCCGCCGGTGTTGGCGGTGGACCGGCCGTGCCGGACCAGGATCAGGGTGGGCATGGCCGCCAGCCTACGACGGGCCCCGCACGGCCATCGACGGCGGTGCGGTCGGCCTCGCGCACGCCAAGCGCCCCCCGGGAAGGGAGAATGCCCCACGTGATCGTGGATTTCGCCATCTATCGGAACGGACACCGCACGGACGGCCCGGCCGACTTCTCCGACGCGCTGGACCAGGCGCGCGCGGACGGGAACGCCTTCCTCTGGGTCGGTCTGCACGAGCCCACGGAGAGCGAGTTCGACCTGGTCACCAGCGAGTTCGGGCTGCACCCGCTGGCCGTGGAGGACGCGCTCAAGGCGCATCAGCGGCCCAAGCTGGAGGTGTACGCCGACTCGCTGTTCGTCGTCCTCAAGCCCGTCGTCTACGACGACCACACGGACACCGTGAGCACCGGCGAGCTGATGATGTTCCTCGGCGACTCCTTCGTGGTGACGGTCCGGCACGGCGTCGGCAACCCGCTGACCGAGCTGCGGGCCCGCCTGGAGGACCAGCCCGACCTGCTGCGCTGCGGGCCGACCTCCGTGCTGTACGCGGTGAGCGACGCGGTCGTGGACCACTACACCGAGGTGTCCGGGCTGCTCCAGGCCGACCTGGACGAGCTGGAGAGCGAGGTGTTCGCCCCGATGAGCCTGGACAACAAGAACGTCGCGTCCCGGATCTACGCGTTCAAGCGGCAGGTGGTGGAGTTCCGGCGGGCCACCGTGCCGCTCGCCGACCCGGTGGCCCGGCTGGCGGGCACCGGGCTGCCGTTCGTCAACGAGGAGGCGCGGCCGTTCTTCCGCGACGTCGGCGACCACCTGGCCCGGGCCAACGAGGCGGTGGAGCAGCTCGACCGGCTGCTGTCCGACATCCTCTCCGCCCATCTCGCGCAGATGGGCGTGCAGCAGAACGACGACATGCGGAAGATCTCCGCCTGGGCGGCGATGGCGGCGGCCCCGACGATGATCGCCGGGGTGTTCGGGATGAACTTCGACCATATGCCGGAGCTGCGGCAGGTGTGGGGCTATCCGGCGGCACTGGTGCTGATGGTGGGCGTGGTGGCGCTGCTGTACCGGCTGTTCAAGCGGCGCGGGTGGCTGTAGACAGAGGCGGACGTGGAGGCGTGGGGGGCGCGCCTCCTCGCGCCTCCTCGAGGCCTGCCGCTCAGACGAACTCCGGCGCCACCGCCACCGCCCCGCCGCCCAGCGCGTCCCGCCGCTCCGGCATCCGCAGGGTGACCATCCGCCGCCGGCCGCCGAGCCGTTCCCCCGCGTACAGCGCGTGGATGCCCGCGGCGAGGACGGCCGACTTGGCGCGCGGCCACCCCAGCAGGCGGCCCATGCGCTCCATGACGGCCAGACCGACGTCGCGGTAGACGACGGATTCCGCGCGGGCGCACTCGCGCAGCAGGGTGTGGATCGTCCGGCCGTGCCCGGCCGCGGCGAGCCGCAGCAGTTCCTCGTGGCAGTACGCGAGGTGGTTCGCCTCGTCGTGGCTGATCATCCGGACGGCCCGGCCGATCTCGGGGTGGTCGCCGAAGTGGTGGCCGAGCATGCGCATCTGGTCGGCGGCCCGCTGCTCGGTGACGCGGCTGTGCGCCAGGTAGGCGATGACGTCCCGCACGGTCAGCGGCTCGTCCGCGCGCAGTTTGGCGTGGGGCAGGCCGATGCCGCGGCGTTCGAGGAGCATCGTGTAGTCGGTCTCCGGCGGCACCTCGACCGGTTCCAGGCCGCGTTTGCGCAGCAGGGCCAGGAAGATCCGGCCGTGCTTGTCCTCGTCCGCGCCGTGCCGGGCGATCTTCGGGGCGAGGGCGCGCAGCTCGCCGGGGACCAGGGCGGAGATGCGGCCGTTCTCCCAGCCGCCCTGTGCCTCGCCGCTCGCGGCGATGGAGCAGAACAGCCGGTACGCCTCGTCGTGGTCGAGGATCTCCTGGAACAGACTTCTGGCCGTGAGCATGGCCCTCACCTCCGTGGGAACCAGTCAAGGTCCCCGGCGAGGGGGGCGCCAGCCAGGAGGCGGCGGGCGCTCGGCCGAACGGACGACACCGGGCGCGCGCTCCGGGCGCCCCCCGCCCCGTAACCCGGCGGGCGTACGGGCGTTGAGCCCGGTGCCGGCCGTGGCGGGGAAGACCCCCCGAGCCCCCACCACGGCCGCGGGCCTCCCGGGGCGTCAGGCGAGCCCGGCCCGCTCCATGGCCTCGACGCCGGCCCGCAGCCCGGCGATCCGCTCCTCCAGCGTGAAGCCCGCGGGGGTGAGGGACAGCGTGGTGACGCCGGCCTCGGCATAGGCGCGCATCCGGTCGGAGATCCGCTCCACGGAGCCCAGCAGCGACGTGGAGTCGATGAGCTGCTGCGGGACGGCCGCGGCGGCGCCCTTCTTGTCCCCGGAGAGGTACTTCTCCTGGATCTCGGCCGCCTCCTTCTCGTAGCCCATGCGGACCGCGAGCCGGTTGTAGAAGTTCTGCTTGGCGCTGCCCATGCCGCCGACGTAGAGGGCGGTGTACGGGCGGAAGGTGTCCGCGAGGGCGGCGACGTCGTCGCCGAGGGCGAGCGGGACGGTCGGGACGAGGTCGAAGCCGTCCATGTCCTTGCCGGCCTTGGCCCGGCCGGCGCGGAGCGAGCCGAGGGTGGTCTCCTCGGCGAGCTCGGGGGCGAAGAAGAGGACGAGGGCGCCGTCGGCGATCTCGCCCGTCTGCTCCAGGTTCTTGGGGCCGATGGCCGCGATGTACAGCGGGATCTCCTCGCGCACGGGGTGCACGGTCAGCTTGATCGGCTTGCCGGGGCCGCCGGGGAGCGGCAGCGTCCAGTGCTCGCCCTGGTGCGTCAGGCGCTCGCGGGACATGGCCTTGCGGACGATCTCGACGTACTCGCGGGTGCGGGCGAGCGGCTTGTCGAACTTCACGCCGTACCAGCCCTCGGAGACCTGCGGGCCGGAGACGCCGAGGCCGAGCCGGAACCGGCCGCCGGAGAGCGAGTCGAGGGTGGCGGCGGTCATGGCCGTCATGGCGGGGGTGCGGGCCGGGATCTGGAAGATGGCGGAGCCGACGTCGATGCGCTCGGTCTGCGCGGCGACCCAGGAGAGGACGGTGGGCGCGTCGGAGCCGTACGCCTCGGCGGCCCAGCAGACCGCGTAGCCGAGCCGGTCGGCCTCCTTGGCGACCGCGAGATTGTCCGCGTCCATCCCGGCGCCCCAGTAGCCGAGGTTGATTCCGAGCCGCATCCCGCTCTCCCTACCGATCAGTAACGTCGTCGTCGCGGGGACTCTAGCGCGCGGACGGGCGGTACGTCACCGGGTGCGGGCGCGTGGCGGCGCGGGAGGGCGGCGCCCGCGAGCCCGGTGGTGCCGGGCGGCTCGCGGCGCGCGGGTGGACGAGGATCGGCGCCCGGGGGCTTGTCCGTGCCGGCGGGTACGGTGGGTGGTGCCATCGAGATCAGCTCACCAGGGGGGAGCCATGACCGAGGAACCGAACGTGCCGTCCCGGGGTCCTGCGGGCGGTGGAACGCCCGTCCCCGCGCCCGCCGAGGACGCGGCCGCGGTCCTCGCGGAGCAGCGAGCGCTTCAGGCCGAGGCCGACGACGTGGTGGCGGACCTGGAGTTGACCGCTCTGCTGGCGGAACGCGGCGAGGCCGTGCGCGTGGGCAGTTCGGCCATGGGGCTGATGGTGCGCCGGGACGTCGACATCACCGTGGTCTGCCCGGACCTGGGAGACGGCGTCAAGAAGGCCGTCGCGGAGATCGGCGCCACGCTGGCGGTACACGACCGGGTCCGGCAGGTCCGCTTCCGCGACGACACCGGGCACTGGAACACCGACCCGATGTACCCGGACGGCCTCTACCTGGGCGTGGAGTACCGCTCGGAGGCCGGCCGGGAGTGGACGCTCGACGTCTGGTTCGTCGACGAGCCCGACCGCCAGCCCGACCTCGCGCACGTCCGTGCCCTGCCGCCGCGGCTGACCGACGCGCACCGCGTCCGTATCCTCCGGATCAAGCGGGCGCTCGCCGCGCGGCCCGACGACGGCACCCCCGGTTTCGACGTCTATCGCGCGGTGCTCGACCACGGAGTCGCGACGCCCGAGGAGTTCGACGTCTGGCGTGCCGCTGCGGGGCCTGCCGGTAAGGGCGCGTGAACGGCGCGGCGGCGGGCGGCGGGAAGACGCGTACGGGCGTACGCCCTCCTCCCGCGCGCTCACGCCGCGGCGCCGGGCCGGATCAGACGCCGGGGACGACGGGGGTGTAGTCCAGCCTCGGGAAGTAGTCCTCCCTCGTGCCCTCCCGGTGCACGTCCCAGGTCGCGCAGTGCAGTGACCCGCCGTACTCGAAGACGTCCCGGAACGGCACCGGGAGCACCTCGAAGCCGAGCTTGTCCAGCAGGTCGTGCAGCGGCTTCTCCCGCTCCTCGCATATGACCGTGTTCGGAGAGACGCTGAGCACGTTCATCGACAGCCACTTGGAGGACTGGCAGTAGCGCGGCATCTCGTCGTTCGTGGACGTCGGCTGCGGCGCCTCGACCAGCTCCCAGCCGTTGTCGTGGAACATCCGCTCCTCGCCCTCCCGCAGCGGCCGCTCCGGATTGGTGAGCACCAGCCCCGGGCGCAGCGGTACGAAGGTGCAGTCGATGTGGGAGGGGAAGAAGTCGAGGGGGAAGTGCACGGGGTGCACGCGGAAGCCCCGCGGCTCCAGATGGCGCTTGAGCCAGCGGATGCCGGCCCGGTTGGTGGTCATCGACTCCTGCACCATGATGTCGCGGCCGAAGCGGCTCATGTCGGCCGCGTCGAAGACCACTTCGTCCTGGGTGACGCAGAACTCCGAGTTGTGCATCTCGGCGTGGCGCTTCTCCAGCGGCCACTCCCAGAAGTCCTCCCGGTACATGGAGTCGGCCATGGACGGCTTGGGCGCCACCGTCCACTCGACGCGGGGGTCGGCGTTCCAGTAGGAGTAGACCAGCTTCCGGTACGCCTGGTACTCGAAGTAGCGGGCCCGCCGCGACATGGTGGCCTCGACGATCTCGTTGCCCAACGTGATCATCACGTCGCGCGGGCACACCACGCAGTACTGGTTGGCCACTTCGAACGTCAGCGTCTTCAGGGAGCGCGTGAGGTCGATGGGGTCCGGGCGGCGGACCGTGACGCCCTGCGCCTGGAGCACCCGCACCAGGCCGTCCAGCTGCTCGTTGGCCCGGTCGACCATCTCGGCCGGCTTGGGGCCGGTGGGGAAGGGAGCGTCCGAATCGCGCAGCGCCGGCCGGTAGCCGGGTTCGGACGGCTCGAAGCAGGCGTGGTCGGCGACGCCGACGATGATCTCCCGCAGCGGGTCCCATTCGTTCCAGGAGTTGACCAGAGGAGTGGAGTCGTTCATGCCGTACACCTTTCGTCGTTCGGTTCGGACGGCGGGAGAGTGCGGGTGGAGGGAAGGGCGAGAGGGAAGGCGCGCAGGCCCGGCTCGCCCAGGCGGGCCGCCGCGCGCGCACAGGCCGGTCCGGTCCGGTGGTCCGGTCCGGCGGGTGTGGCCTCGACGCGTGTCGCGCCCACCGCCAGGGACGCCGACGGCGCGGCGGCCACCAGGTCCCGCACCAGCCGCTCCAGTTCGGCGGCGGCGATGGCGTCGAGACCGGGCAGGCGCTCCTGCGCCGCGCGGTGGTAGAGGTAGAGCGGAAAGCCGGGCAGGGCGGCCCGCAGGCCGAGACCGGAGGCGTGCCGGGGGTTGAGCTCCGTGGCGGTGAAGCCGTCCGGGGTGAGCAGCCCGTCCACGCTGAACAGCCCCCGGTAGCGGGTGGTCCGGACGAGCTCCGCGCCCGCGCGGCGCGCCGCGCCCCGGATGTCGTCCTCGGCCGCCGCGCCCGGCCGCCAGAACGTGGAGGACCCGCAGAAGAGCAGCCGCCCGGTGTCCGGGTCGCCGAGGGTGACGATCTCGATGGGCGAGAACACCGCCACCCCGTCCGCCAGGGCCATGCCCAGCACACTGCACGGCACGCCGTCCTCGAAGCGGGCGACGCGCACCCGGTCCGCGCGGCCGGCGAACTGGCCGACGACGTCCGGCAGGCGGCCGGGATCGGGCACCCAGCGCAGCCCCAGCGCGTCCCCGACGTGGCCGCGCGTGGAATCGGCCGCCACCACCACCCCGGCCGGGCCCGCCACCTCAGCCACCCTCGCCGGACCGCCCGCCGCCCGTACCAACTCGTCCACGGGCGCCACGAAATGGGGCGGGGAGGCCACGCCGGCCGCCTCCCACATCCGGTCGATCGTGGTCTTGTCCTCGACGGCGGCCCACTCCGGCCGCCGCCACCCGTGCACCGGGCGTCCGCAGAACTCCGCCACCCCGGTGCGGGGCGTCCCCAGCGCCACCCACGCGCGCGCCGGGTCCAGGGCGTCCAGCCAGGCCCTCACCTCCGCGGACGGGTCCCGCAGCCACGCCTCGAACTCCGGACGCGTCAACTCCCCTGCCCCGTCTCCTGCGGCCGAGCAGTACCAGCCCGGGCCGGCCTGCGGTGCCCCGGGCCCCGGGCCGGTGCGGGCGACGACGGCACCCACCTCCGCCCCGCACGCCCGCAGTTCGTCGACCAGCGAACGAGTGCGGTGGTCGAAGTCGTCGAGCAGCAGCACCGCCCGGCGCCCGGCCCAGAACCGCCGTAGCGCCCGGGTGACTGTCTCGGTGAGCTCGGTGGGGTTCATGCCTCTCCCTTCCGGCCGGCGGCGGCGAGGCGCGCGGTGCGCGCCGCCGTCCTGTCCAGCCCGCGGTACACGACGGCGGCCGCCAGCAGCGCACAGGCCATCACCAGCCACGGCGTGCCGCCGGACACCGAGAACAACAGCGTGTGCACGGCCGGGCCCAGCGCCCCGGACACCCCCCAGACCAACTGGTAGAAGGCGCTGTAGCGGCCGGCGTCCGCGGACGACGCGAAGGACAGCACGATGGTCATGGCCACCGCCCCGAACAGCGCCTCCCCGAGGCTGAACAGCAGGACCAGGACGGCCACCAGCGCCGTGGCCCCCGCCGTACCGAACCGCCCGGCCGCCACCAGCCCGCCGAGACCCGCCGCGATCAGCAGCGCCGCCAGGGCCATCAGCCGCATGGGGGGCCGCTCCCGCCCCAGCCGCAGCGCCAGCGGCTGGAACGCCGGAATGGCCACGCACGACAGCACATAGGCCGCCGGCGGCGTCCACACCGGCATCTCCAGCCACCGCAGGTACACGGGCAGGATGGAGTCGAAGGCGACGCTGGAGAGCGTGATGGCGAGCGTCGCCCCCGTGAACGCGAGGAAGCGGCGGTTGGCGAGCACCGTACGGTACGAGGCCGCGGGGACGCCCTCGCGCGGGCCCGGCGCGGGCGGCACCCGGCGCCCGGTCACCCGGAACAGCACCCCGGCGACGGCGAAGCTCGCCGCGTTCACCAGCGGGATGCTGTGCCACAGCGCCGTCCCGCCGTGGTCCTCGAAGGACGCGCCCAGGGCCACGCCCAGCGCGCCCACCCCCAGGCCCACGTTGCGCAGGCTGTTCAGCAGCGCGAACATGCCGCGCCGCGCCTGCTCGGCCGAGGTGACGGCGGCCACCAGCCCGCCGTGCGCCGCCCAGTAGAGGCGGTCGCCGAAGCTCACCGCGAAGGCGACGGCGGCGACGGCGGCCGGCCGGTCGGCGGCCAGGTAGCAGGGGAACGCGGCGGCGCGGAGCGCGCAACTGAGCGTCGCCGCGCGGAACGGGCCCATCCGGTCGGCGAGCGCGCCCACCGCCAGCCCGCCGGCCAGCAGCGCGGCCAGCGAGCCGGTGCTGAGCGCGGCCCCCGCGGAGGTGAGCGCCATCCCCTGCCCGTAGGTGAAGTACAGCAGGGAGAAGGTGATCCACACGCCGCTGCCCAGCGCGTCCACGACCATGGCCGCCATGAACCCGCGGGTACGCGCCCCGGTCACCCCCATCGGACGTCCCCGGCCCACCAGTCGTCGGCCTCGCGCAGCACGTCCTCCAGGGGGCGCGCGTCGTCGACGCGGAAGACCAGCTCGGCGACGCGGTCCGTACTGGACGCCGGCCCCCGGTAGCGCGCCCCCGCCCGGCCGCGGGCGGTGTAGCGGACGGTGCCGGGCAGCGGGCAGCGGGCGGGAAGGCGCCGCAGGACGCCGGGCCGCGGCGGGAACCAGGCCCAGCCGTGCCGCGGACGCCCGGCGGCCACCTCGACGCCGCTGATCCGTCCGGCCTGCCCGAGCAGTTGGGCCGCGTACGGGTTGACGCCGGTGGCGAGCTCGAACGCCTCGGGGATGCCGCAGCCGCCCGGCCGGCAGGCGATCTCGCACAGCACGACCTCGTCGTCCGGCGTGTGGAAGAACTCGGCGTGGAAGGCGGTCACTTCCGCCACCGGCGGCAGCGCGGCGACGGTGTCGGCGGCGGCCGCGCACAGCCGCTTCGCCACCGGCTCGTCCGCCGACAGCATGCCGCTGACGCTCGGGAGGCCGTGGACGGCGGTGTCCAGGTTGGAGTGCAGATACCGCGAGGCGACGGCGTGCAGCACACGCCCGTCGGCCATCAGCCCGTCCACGTGGCACACCACGCCCTCGACGAACCGCTCCACGAGCAGCTCCCGCCCCTCCCCGGCCGGCGGGCACGCCGCCTCCGAAGCGTCGCGCAGCACCCGTACCCCCACCGAACCGCCCCCGTCGGCCGGCTTCACGACCACCGGGAACCCGTACCGCGCCGCGAAGGAGCGGACCCCGTCCGCGTCGCGCACCAGCGCCATCGGGGCCACGGGCACCCCGCCCCGCGCGGCCAGGCGCTTCATCCGGTACTTGTCCCGGTACGCCAGGGCGCTCTCGACCGACTGGCCGGGCAGCCGGTGCCGCTCCCGTACCCGGGCCGCGCGCACCACGTCGATCTCCGCCGTGGTCAGCACCCGTTCGACGGAGTGGTCACGGCAGAGGGCGTCGACGACGCGGTCCACCGCGGCGTCGTCCTCGTAGTCCGGCACCGTTTCGACGTGCCGGAAACAGCCGAGCGGCGCCTCCTTTGCCGCCGGGGCCGCCGTGACGACGACCAGCGAGGCGGCGGGCAGCCAGTCCGGCACGGCGGACAGGATGGGCCTGCGGTTGAGCAGCAGCAATGCCATGGACGGCCCTCGTCATCGCCGGGTCGTGAGCTGGGTCATGAGCTGGCGCAGCGCCGTCGTGGCGTAGCTGCCGGAGGGGAGCTGGAAGCTCAGCTCGACGGCTCGGCGGCCCGGGAAGGCGTCGTCCGGGCCGTCCGCGCCGGCCGTCACCAGGGTCTGCACCACCGTCGGCCGCATGACCCGGTGCTCCTCGGGCCCGTCCGCCCAGGTGTACCGGGTGTACGCCAGCTCGGGGCAGCGCGCCTGGAGAGCGGCCGCCGCCCGCGCGTCGGCCGGGAAGCGGTAGGGCAGACCGTCCACGGTCGCGTCCTCGGCGTGCTCGGCGCCGATCAGCTCGCGGATCTCCGCGTTCCACCGGTACGACGAGTGGGCCGCCAGGTAGAAGGCGACGGTGCGCGGGTCGAGTGAGCGGAAGAAGTCCTCGTCGGGGCCGGTCCAGTCGCCGGCCGAGGCGCTTTCGGGCGCGCCGAGCCCGGCGAGTTCGTGCCGGGCCCGGGCCCACTCCTTGTCCAGCAGCGCCGCGCCGACGAGGTGGGTGCGCTTGGGGCCACCGGGTACGCCGAAGCGCTGGGTGTCGTAGTAGTTGACGAACAGCAGGTTGATCCGCCGCCGTTCGACGAGCCGTCCGGCGGCGGCGTCGTCCAGGTCGCGCAGGACGACGCGGAAGGCGTTGCCCTCCAGCCGGCCGACGGCGAGCGGCTCGTGCCCGTACCCGTAGTGCGCCAGCCGCAGCCAGCGCTCCCCGTCCGGGAACGCGGGGAGCTCGCCGGCGAGTGCCCGCGCGGGGACGGACAGCAACTGCTCGGTCACCCCGTCCTCGTCCTTCAGCCCGGCGTACCCCACCTCCCGGCCGGCGACGCCGATGCGGTCGGCGAGGAGGCGGACGGCTTCCATGGTGGTGTAGCCGCGCTTGCGCAGCAGGACGTAGCGGTGTGCGGCCGGGGTGTGGTCGGTGCACGGGACGACGAGGTTCTCCCGGACGCGGAAGTCCTCGGGGCGGTGCTTGAGTACGAACATCGTGCCTCCTCGCGGGAAGTGCGGCTGCTGCCACGCGCCGGGACGGCCCGGCCGAAGGGGTGGAGGAGCGGTGGCTCAGCCTCCGAGGGCCGCGACGCGCTCCCCCACCGCGATGGCCGCCAGGTTCGTGTTGACGCGCAAGGGCACGGGGATCACCGACGCGTCCGCGACCCGCAGCCCCTCCACCCCGTGCACCCGGCAGCGCTCGTCGACCACGGCCCCGGGATCGTCACCGGGCCCCATGCGCGCCGTGCCCATCGGGTGGTGCGCCGTGCGCGCCGCGCGCCGCACGAACGCGTCCAGCGCGGTCCGCGACCGGACCGTCTCCTCGTCCATGTCGATGATCTCCTTGGTGAGCGCCGCGAACGCGGGCCGGTGCAGCAGTTCCCAGCACAGCCGGACCCCCTCGCGCTGGCGTCGCAGGTCCTCCGGGTCCCGCGCGTAGTCGATGGCGATCCGCGGCGGGACGGCGGGATCGCGCGACACCGCCGTGACCGTGCCCAGGCCGCGCGGGGCCATCAGGTTCGAGGTCATCATGAACGCCCGCCCGTCCGGCACCCGGCCGGCCACCTGCGGGGCGTACACGTCGAGTTCGACGTGGTTGAGGGCGTACAGCTGCATGTCGTCGGCGGTGTCCGAGCCCGGCGCGGTGTAGCGCAGCACCACCTGGGCGCAGGGGTCGCGCGGGTCGCAGAGCCCGGCCGGCCGGGGGATGACGCCGATGGCGACCTGCGAGTGGTCGGCGAGGCCGGCGCCGACGCCGGGCAGGTCCGCGACGATGCCGACGCCGAGCTCCCGCAGGACGGGGGCCGGGCCGACGCCGGAGCGGTGCAGGATCGCGGGGGTGCCGTAGGCGCCCGCGCAGAGGGTGACGCGCGCCCCGCGCACCTCGGCCGCGCGGGTGCCGTCCGCGCGCGACAGCGCGACGCCCGTCGCCCGCGTCCCCTCGAACAGGACCCGGTCCACCAGGCACTCCGCCAGTATCGTCAAGTTGGGGCGCCGCCGGGCGGGTTCGAGGTAGGCGCCGGCCGTGGAGACGCGCACCCCGCCGTCGGCGAGGTTGAGCGGCAGCGGCCCGACCCCGGTGGCCCCGGGCGCGTTGTGGTCCTCGGTGTACGGGTGCCCGGCCGCCGTCGCGGTGTCCACCAGCGCCGCGGACAGGGGCGTCCACGTGGCGCGCGGAGCGCGGCGGACCGGCAGCGGGCCGTCCGTCCCGTGGTACGGGCCGCCGTAATCTCCGTCGGTCTCCAGGCGGTTGAGGTACGGCAGGATCTCCGGCCACGACCAGCCGCTCCCGCCCGCCGCGCGCGCCCACAGGGCGAAGTCGTCGGGGACGGGCCGCAGCGCCAGGCAGGTGTTGACCGCCGAGCAGCCGCCGACCACCTTGCCGCGCGGCAGGGGCAGTCGCGCGCCGTCGTCGCGGACGGCCGTCAGCGCCCAGTCGTGGGTGACCATCGACGGCGTACACCCGTTGCGGAGATCCTCGGGCAGCCGGGAGCCCGCCGGGTAGTCCGGCCCGGCCTCGATCAGCAGCACGCGCCGGCCGGGATCCTCGGACAGCCGGGCGGCGAGCACCGCGCCGGCCGATCCCGCGCCGACCACGATCTCGTCGAACTCCCCGGACACTTCGGGCTCGTCGAGCCCTTCCGACACCTCACGCACGGGCAACGCTCCTCTCTTGGCCCTGCCGGATCAGCCAGCGCGCCAGCTCGGCGGGACGGGTGAACCGCAGTACGCGCGGCGGGTCCCCGCGGCCGGCGGCGGCCAGCGCCCGCAGCTCGTCGCGCGTGCCGTGCCGGGTGGCCCAGCCGTAGCGCAGGATGTTCTCGGGGTCGGTGAACAGCGTGCGCAGCGGCGCCTCCTGGTTGCCGCTCCACAGCACTTCGCGGTGCAGGGAACGTTGCAGCGTCCGCAGCAGCAGGCTCGTCATGGTGAGGCCCGTGGGATAGTCGAGCCAGACGAGCAGTTCGGCGCGGTCCGCCAGCAGTCCGTTGACCTCGGGGTAGTGCCATTCGGTGACCCAGCGGGGCCGCCGCGTCTCCCGCTCGACGTCGCCGGCGAAACCGGGGCGTACGGTCCAGTCGGGCCCGTAGTAGAGCGCGTCCAGCTCGATGCGGGGCAGGTCGAACAGCGCGGCGAGCTTGCCGGCCACGGTGGTCTTGCCCGCCCCGCTGCCGCCCGCGACGAGGACGCGGTCCGGCGGGCGGGGCAGCGGGCGCGCCGGGTCGATGACGTGCAGGGGCACCGTCGATTCCTCTCCGCCGGTTCGGGGCCTGTCGGACCGCAGCCATGATCACCACAACTCCGGTGATCGGGACCCTCACAGGTGTACGGGTGTGCCGGGACGGTGGTTCGCTGCATGATCCTCGGCATGTCGACCGCCAACGCACCGACCGCCAGCGCACCGACCGTGGACGTGGACGAGAACGTGGATGTGGACGAGGCGACGGCGCGCGAACGCGACCACCGCTTCGTGTGGCACCCCTGGTCCCCCGTGAGAAAGGACCCCGGCGACGGCCCGGTCCTGCTCTCGGGCTCCGGATACCGCGTACGCGACGCCTCCGGACGGGAATACCTGGACGCGATGGCGTCGGCGATGAACTCCAGCTGCGGGTACGCCCATCCGGACCTGGTCGCCGCCGCCGAGCGGCAACTGGCGCGGCTGCCGCACTTCGACCTGAGCGTCGGCACCCACTTGCCGGTCGGCGGGGTGGCCGAGCGGCTCGCCGGCCTGCTGCCGGGAGAGCTGGGACGGACGCTGTTCGTCAACAGCGGCTCGGAGGCGACCGAGGCGGCCGTGCGCGTCGCCCACGGCTACTGGCGCAACCTCGGCCGGCCCCGGAACCGGATCGTCACCCTCGCGGCCGGGTACCACGGCACCACACTGGTCGCCCAGCACCTCTCCGGCCTCCCCACCAACGCCACTCACGCCGAGGCCCCCTTCCCGGTGACCCGGGTGGAGTTCCCGGTCGAGGCCCGCCGGCTGCGCGCACCCGAATCGCTGGCGCCGCTGGTGGCGGCCTTCGAACAGGCCGTGCTCGACGGGGAACCGCCGGCCGCCGTCTTCGTCGAGGCGTTCGTCAACGTCGGCGGCGGTGTGGTGCTTCCCGCCGGCTTCCTCCGCGCGCTGCGCGAGCTGTGCGACCGCAGCGGTGCCCTGCTCGTCCTCGACGAGGTGTTCTGCGGCTTCGGCCGCACGGGCCGGATGTTCGGCTTCGACCACGACGGCATCACGCCCGACCTGGTCACCATGAGCAAGGGCTTGAGCGGCGGCTACATCCCCTTCGCGGCCCTGAGCACCACGGAGGCCGTCTACCGCACCTTCGCCGACGACCCGCTCATCGGCGGCCTGCGGTACGGGCACACCACCGGCGGACACGCGGTGGCCTGCGCGGTCGCGATGACCGTCCTCGACGTCATCGAGCGGGAGGACCTGGTGGCCGCGTCCGCCGCGCGCGGGCGGCAGCTGCTCGACGGTCTGCTCCCGCTGGACGACCACCCGGAAGTCGCCGACGTCCGCGGCCTGGGGCTGGTCGCCACGGTCGAGTGCCACCGTGAGGAGTTCGCCGCCGAAACGGTCCGGCGGGCCCGCGAGCGCGGCGTGCTGGTGCGCCGGCAGGGGCGCGCCGTGATGGCGATCCCGCCGCTGGTCATCGACGAGGACGGGGTGAACGAGCTGGTGGACGCGATGGGGCGGGCCGTTGCGGGCGGCTGAGCCGCTGCGGGAGCAGGCCCAGATGGCGCTCGTCCACCAGGCCGGAGCGCAGCGCCATCGCCACCACCGCCTCGCGCTTCCAGTAGGAGCGCTTGCCGTCGGCGGCCCCCGCCCACTCGGTGACCTGAAGCTTCTCCGTGGCCAGGTAGTTGATGTGGTGGTTGACGGCGGCGCGGCTCATCGGGGGCGTACGGCCACCGCCGCGCAGCCGGTCGATGACCTCGGCGGTGGTGGGAACCGCCCCGGGCGGATAACCGCGGAGCTGGGGCTCGCACAGCGCCACCAGAACGCGGAAGTAGGCCGATCGCTCGTCCAGTCGCGGCCAGTTGGACGCCGTGTCGGAGGCGGCGGTCGCGGCCACATAGCTCGGCTCGGGCCCGTACACGTTCACCACGCCGATACGGCGGGCCACCGGAAGGACCAGCCGGGCCAGCTCGAAGGGAATGGGGAAGTCCTTCCGCCGCGGGGGGACTTTCACGAACTCGCCGCCATGTTCCATGTTTTCGACGAAGTAGGTGTCCTCGGTATGCAGATTGGTGACGGACCAGTGTCCCGGGTGGCCCGCCACCACGGCGGCGGAACCCGGCTGCCCACGCCGCCGGTCGGCGGGGAGGACGGATAACGCGTCGGTTTCCCAGTCGTATCGGATCAATGCACGGTCGCCTTCCCCGATTTCACGTCTCTCATGCGTCGCGGGGCGGTCCGGTTCGTCTTCGGCGTACCAGCCCGCGAACTGAAGAATCAGATTCCCCACAGCGGTGCAATCCTTTGGATCGAACGATTTTGCCGGGTCCTGACGCTGAAGTCACGATAACCAGGGGTCTCGTCCGGGAGCAAGGGATTGGATACGCGGGAGGACTCGCGAGTGATGTCCAAAGCGGCTGGAAATCATCTGAGTTGAGCAGCCAATGGCCGTACCAACGACTTCATCGATATGCCCGTGCCGACTTGCTGAGGACTTGCCATGCCGATTTCCCTGTCGCTGAACTCCGAGCTGCGGCCGGCCACCACCAGTGGCGAGCAGGCGGTCGCGGCGGTGGCGAAACTCCACGACTTCCTCGCCGAACAGGCGCGGATCACCGACCAGGAGGGACGCTTCGCGCACGAGAGCGTCGAGGCGCTCGCCGAGGCGGGCGTCTTCGCGGCGACCGTCCCGGTGGAACTGGGCGGCCTCGGCGTGGAGCGGCTGCACGACCTGACGATGATCACCGCCCGGATCGCCCGGGCCGACGCCTCGGTGGCCGTCGCCTACTACATGCACATCGCGCTCGCCTGGTACTTCGCCCGCGTGGTGCGCTTCGGCGCCGACACCGAACCCGGCTACCTGCCGCGCCGCGAATGGCTGGAAGCCATCGGCGAGCGCCGGATGCTGCTGTGCTCCGCCGTCGCCGAACGCGGCGCCGACTACTGGAACCTCGCCACGACCGCGACCGCCTCCTACAACGGCTGGGCCGTCAACGGCCGCAAGATCCTCGCCTCGCTGTCCCCGGCGGCCACCCACTTCTACTGCCGCCTCAAGGCCGAACGCGGCGACGGAGCCCACCTCGCCAGCGCCATGATTCCCGCCGACACCCCCGGTGTGCACGTCGAGGACGACTGGGACGGCCTGGGGCTGCGGGGCTCCGGCAGCGGCAGCGTGGTCTTCAGCGACTGCGTCGTCCCGGAGGAGGCCCTCCTGGTCCGCGGCCCCTGGGGAAAGCGCGACGCCGGCATGCTGGAGGGCCGCGCGGTCAGCGGCATGGGCCTCAACGGCGTCTACCTCGGCCTGGCCGAGGCCGCCCGCGACCTGGCCCTGGAGAGCCTGTCCAGGCCGGCGTCGAGCCGCCCCCGCACCACCACCTCCTCCAGTGTCCGCACGGCCATCGCGGAGATGGAGATCGCCCTCACCGCCGCCCGCGGCACCCTGGCCACCGCTCTCCAGGACTTCGACTCGTACCTACTGCTCAACAAGCCGCAGGTGGTCACCGACGACATGAGCCGCGCCATGATGAAGGAGTGCCAGAGCGTCAGCCTGGTCGTCGAACGCGCCGCCGTCGCCGTCATCGACCACGCCATGCGCCTCACCGGCGGCGCCAGCTACCAGGCCCGCCACCCGCTCGCCCGCGCCTACCGCGACGTCCGGGCCGCCGCCTTCATGCCGCCCTACTCCCCGCCGGAGGAAGCGGCCGACTTCATAGCGGAGACCTCCCTGGCCGACTGACCCGCCCACCCCCCGAACTTCCGCGGCCTGCCACCGCGGACACCTCTAGGCGACCGCCGACCCGAGATGTCACCGAGAATCCGGTCCGACCAAGGGGTGCTGACGGTGACGCGGCGACGCGCCACCGGGCAAGAGCGGCCCGGCCAACCCTCACGGGAGGCCGGGCCGCAGTGTGCGCACGGCGAAGGACGGTGTGACCAGGCGGGGGTGTGAGGGCCGGCGGCGTCGGCGTCGAGGGCTGCGAGGGCCCGGGCGACGCGGGCAGGGCGCCGGAGCGGCGCACCGAGGCACCCAGGATCGGCGCCCGGCGCCCGTTGATCGCCCGGAGCCCGGTGATCGCGCGGCGCCGAGCCCGGGCCGGCCGGCCGATACGCTCACCGGTCATGGAGCAAAGGCATGTCGGCCGTACGGGCCTGCGCGTCTCCCGGATCGGACTCGGCACGCTCACCTGGGGGCGGGACACCGACGAGTACGAGGCCGGCGAGCAGCTCAGGGTCTTCCACGAGGCGGGCGGGACGCTGGTGGACACCGCGGACGTCTACGCGGGCGGCGGGGCCGAGTACCTCCTCGGCCGGCTCCTCGACACGGTGGTCCCGCGCCGGGACCTGGTCCTGGCGACGAAGGCGGGCAGCGTCCTGGACCCGGATCACCGCGCCGACGCCTCGCGCGGCCACCTGCTGGCCGCCCTGGACGCCTCCCTGGCCCGCCTCGGCACGGACCACGTCGACCTCTGGCAACTGCACGCCTTCGATCCGGTCACCCCGCTGGAGGAGACCCTCCAGGCCGTCGACACCGCCGTCGCCAGCGGCCGCGTCCGGTACGCCGGGGTCTCGCACTTCTGCGGCTGGCAGCTCGCCAAGGCGGCCACCTGGCAGTTGGCCGCGCCCGGGGCGCGCACCCGGCTGGCCAGCACGCAGATGGAGTACTCACTGCTCCAGCGCGGCATCGAACGGGAGGTGCTGCCCGCCGCGCTCGACCTGGGCGTCGGCGTCCTGCCGTCCTCGCCGCTGGGCCGGGGCGTGCTCACCGGCAAGTACCGGCGCTCGGTGCCCGCCGACTCCCGGGGCGCCTCCGAACACCTCGCGCCCTTCGTCGCCCCCTACCTGGAGGAGCCCGCGCGCCGCGTCGTGGACGCGGTCGTCACGGCCGCCGACGGCCTCGCCACGACGCCGCTCCAGGTCGCCCTCGCCTGGGTCCGCGACCGGCCCGGCGTGACCGCCCCGATCGTCGGCGCCCGGACGGCGCGGCAGCTCAGGGCGGCGTTGTCAGTGGAAGCCCTTACGCTTCCGGACGAGATCTGCCGGGCGCTCGACGATGTGTCGGCGCCGGTGCACCGCTACCCCGACCAGGACTGGAGCGAGCTGTGAACACGGACCGCCGCGACGACGAGGCCGCCCCCACGGCCACGGACGACACGCCGTCCGCGCCACCGGAGCCGTCCCCGACGCCCTCCCCGGAGCCGGCACCGGCCGGGGACGCGACCGGTACGTCGCCGACACGGCCCGCCGACGACGGCGAGGACGCTGGCGAGGACGGCAAGCCGACGTCCGTGGGCACGCCCGGAGGCGGGGACACCACGGCGGACGCCCCGAACGCCGAGCCCGGGCCCCCGCGAGGGCCCGGCGCGGCGCCGGGCGAGGCGCCCACCGCGCCTGACGGCGTACCGACCGGTCGGCACGCCGCCGAGGCGCGGGCGGCGGCGGACGCGGCACCGGGATCCGCGTCCGGGGCGGCGCCGGGCGACGGTGAACCGTCGAGCGACCCGGGGGCGTCGGCCGACGGGCCGGAATCCGGGTCGGCCCCGGGCGAGGCCCGCAGCCAGGAGGAGACGGAGGCCGGCCGGCCGGGAGCGTCCCTCGGTGCCTCGGAGGGCCGGACCCCGGACCCCGCGGCGAGCGGCGCGCCCGCCGCCGGAGACGGGCGCGCGAGCGCCGTCGGCCCGGAGGGCGCCGCGCCGGCCGTCCCGGACGGCGGCGGTACGCCGCCGAAGCGGTCCGCCGTGGCCGAGGCGCTGGCGGCGGCCGTGCGTGCCGTGGAGAGCGGGGAACGGCCCGCCGCGTCGTTCTTCGCGCAGCCGGCCAGGCCGGCGCCCGCGCCCCGGCCGGCCGCGCGGCCGGCCCGGCCCGTGCCCGCCGTCGAAGGCCCGCTCGCCGAGGCGCCGGTGGACGAGGAGGTGCTCGCCGGGGTGCGGCGCGTGCTCGCGGCGGGCGGTGCGCCCGAGAGCCTGGCCGGGCCGGTGGTGGCCGTGCTCGGAGAGCAGGCCGCCGAAGCGCTGCGCGAGGACCCGTGGCTGCTCATGGGCGTCCGGGACGTCCGCCCCGAACAGGCGGACGGCTTCGCCCGCGCGCTGCTCGGCGACGCGTGCGGCCCCGGCGACGAACGCCGGGTACGGGCCCTCGCCGTCCGGCTGCTGGAGCGTGCCGCGCTCGCCGGGCACACCGTGCTGGAAGCGCCCGTCCTCGGCGAGGAGCTCGCCAAGCGGGCAGTCCCGGACCCCGAGGAGGCGCTCCGCGAGGTCGTCGCGGACGGCTCGGTGCTGGTCTTCCAGGAGCCTCTGCGGGCCCCCGAGACGCCCGAGGAGGTGTCCGGCGAGGCGGAGGTGCCGGTCCGGACGCTGCTCGGTCTGGACCGGTACGCCATGGCCGAGGAGAGCCTGGCCGACGGGCTCGCCCGGCTGCTCGGCACGCTCGCCGCCCGGGACCTCGACTGGGCGGGCGCCGCCGCGGCCCCCTCCCCGTCGGCCGCCGAGCTGATCCGCGCCGTGGCCGTGTCGGGCCTGGTGGCGCACAGCGGCGGCGAGGCGGCCCGCGCCGAGCCCGCGGCGGTCGTCGCCGCGGCCCGGAAGCTCGGCCTCCGCGCGGTGGCCGCGGCGTTCACCGAGGACGGCAGGCGGCGGCTGGCCGCCGCCGGGGACGCCGAGGCGGTCACGGTCGCCGGGCTGCTCGCCGGCCGTGAGGGGCCGGAGCGGGACGCCGAGGGGGCGCTCGCCGTGGACGTCCTGGCGGTGCTCGACGCCCCGCGCCTGGACGTCGAGACCGCCGCCGCGCTGGTGGAGTCGCTGCCCGACGGCGCCCGGCTGGTGCTCTCCGGCGACCCCGCCGAGCTCTGGTCGGCGGGTCCCGGACGGGTGTTCGCCGACGTCCTGGCGGCCCGCGCCTGCCCGGTGGTCGTCTCCCGCACCCCCGACTCCGGCCCCCTCGGCGAGCTGCTGTCCGGCATCGGGGCCGGTGAGCTGCTGCGCGTCGACGCCCCCGGCAAGGAGGTCGTCATCGTCCCGGTGCGGGACGCGAGCGAGGCCGTGCACCGCACGGTCCAGCTCGTCGCCGACTCCGTACCGCGCGCGTTCGGCGTCCCGCCCGAGGACACCCGGGTCGTCACGGTCGGCCACGGCGGCCCCGCCGGGACCCGGGCCCTCAACGCCGCGCTGAAGCAGCGCCTCAACCCCGGCCCCGGCCGGTTCGGCGGCTTCGACCCCGGCGACCGGATCGCGTACGTCCCCGCCCCGGGCCGGATGGTCCAGGGCACCGTGGTCTCCGGAGACGCCGACGGGCTGCGGCTCGACTGCTCGGGCACCCGCGTCGTCGTCCCGCCCGCCCGGGTGGCCGACGCGGTGCGGCACGGCTGGGCCGTCACCGCCCACCAGGCGGCCGGCACCCGCTGGCCGGCCGCGGTGGTGGTCCTGCCCGGCGACGCCGGCCCCGGCCTGACCAGGTCCTGGGTCTACACGGCGTTCGGCCGCGCCGAGCGCCACCTGTCCGTGGTGCACGGGGCGGGCCAGGACCTGCCCCGGGCCGTGGCGGAGGTACCGGCGAAGGAGCGGACGACACGGCTCCGCTCCCTGCTGAAGGCGCAGACGCCGCGGACGGAGTGACGGACGGCGACGGGTGGCTGCGGGGGCTGCCACCCGCCGCCGGGCGCGGGGACGACGGGGGCGACGAGGGCCTCCGGGCGACGGCGGTGGCCACCGTCCGCCGCCGTGCTTCCACGGCCGGCCACTTCCCCTCCGCCTCAAGAGCCCCGGCCGCCGAGGGCGGCGGCGCGGAAGTCAGGGGCTGGGAAGGCAGCGGGCGGCCGAGACGCGGACGCCAAGGCGCCCGCGCCCCGAACGAACCCGCCCCGCGAAGCGCCGGGCCGGCCGGTCAGCGGGGCGGAGCGCCACGCCCCTTCCGGCCACCGTCCGGCACCCCCGCGCCGCCGCGGGGGCTCCCGGACTCGCCGGTGTCCTGGGCCCTTTGGCCCGCGTCCCCGGCCTCTTCGTCGACTTCGTCGACGTCGTCGGAGTCCTCCGCGTCGTCGAGACTGTCGAGGTCGTCGAGATCGTCGACCACCTCGATGTCGTCGTCCGACACGACGCCCAGCACGGGCCCGTCGCCCTCGGTGCCGAGCACGACGTCGTCCAGCCCGTCGTCGTCGAGGTCGTCCAGCTCCTCGTCGAACACGGCGCTGACGTCGAACCGGCAGACCACCCGCTGTGGATCGGCCTGGTCGAAGGGGGCCGAGAGCCACTCCCCCGGCTCGGCCAGATCGTCGAGAGCGGCCACCCAGAGCGTGGAGTCGCCTTCCTCCAGGCCGAACTCCTTGTGCCGGGAGGCGATTTCATCCGGTTCGTACTCGCCGAAGAGTACGCCGAGGGCCGCGTGCACACTGCCGCCCGCGCCCCCCGCGCCGTTCCCCGGCCGGTGGAGGCCGGGCATCGGGTCGGGGACGTCGGGGTCCAGGTCGGCGACCCGCTGCGCCTGGGCGAGCAGCCGTTGCGGTTCGGCCACCGCGTAGTCCCGGCGGATCAGCACGCTCAGCGCGCTGGGCTCGTCGGGGCCGGCGTAGGCGGGCAGCGAGTCGTCACCCGGGATCTCGAAGGGCGTGACCTCGTCGTAGGCGTCGTACAGCAGCTCGTCGTACGCCTCGGCTGCCGCGGCCAGCTCGTTGAACGCGGCGTAGACGGCCGGGTCGTCCTCCCCCGACCGGCGTTCGACGGCGTCGAGGTGGCGGTCCAGAGCGGCTTTGACCGCCTCGGCGGCGGCCCGTACCTCGGCAGCGGTTGGCTGCGCAGCATCAGACATAGTGCAGACGCTATCCGTACGGAGGCTGTTCCCGCACAATAGATGCGATGCCGGAATACGAATTCTGTGATGTGTATGTGCCGCGAGGGGTCTCCCGGGGGGCTGCCACACGCCTGCTGACCGACCACGCCGAGTACGGACACTGGGAGTTGGACCGTCTGCGCCTCTTCCCCGACGGCAGCCGAAGAGTGCGGCTGCGCCGCCGGATCATCCGTCAGCTACGCGCCACCTGGTAGCCGCCGCCGGGCACCACCACGGACGCGACGGACCGCACCGGGGCCGGGCCGCCGCCCCCCTCGGCCGCGAGCCCGCCGAGGCCGGGGGAACGACGGCCCGGCCCCGCGAACGACGGGAGCGGGCCCCGGTCGCCCGGAACCCGCTCCCTCGATCCGCCGTGCGCCCGCCCGGCCGCGCCGCCCGGCTCCGCCGGGTCAGCCCCGCCGCGCGGGCTCCACCGCCTCGGCCCGCCGGATCAGCTCTGCTGACCGGCGCGCGCCCGGCGGTACAGGATGGCGCCGCCGAGCAGCAGGGCCGCGCTCGCGGCACCGGCCATGCCCAGCTCGCCCGCACCGGTGTGCGCGAGCTCGTCGTCCTTCTCCTCGACCGCCGCGGCGGCCGGCCGTGCCGGACGGTGCGCGTCCTTCACGACGGCCACCGGGACGACCGGGCCCGAGGTGACCGGGCCCGGGGTGACGTGCCCCGGCTTGTCGTGCGCCGAGTGCTCGGCGGGCGGGTTGTGGTGGCCGGACGGCTTGTGCTCGTCACACGGCTTGTCCTTGTCCCCGTGGGGCTTCGGGTGGTGGTGCGAGGGCTCGTGGCCGGACGGCTTGCCCGGGTGGTGCGGCCTGCCGTGGTCCGGGCCCTTCCCGTGATCGTGGCCGTGACCGTGGCCGTGGCCGTTGTTCACACAGGTGTTGCCGAAGGTGGGGTTGGCGACGCCGACCACGTCCACGGTGTTGCCGCAGGCGTTGACCGGCACGTCCACCGGCGCCTGGACGACGTTCCCGGAGACGACGCCGGGCGAGCCGACGGCCGCGCCCTGCGCCCCGGAGCCACCGCCGTGGTGACCGCCGTGCCCGTGCCCGTGACCCTTGCCGTGGCCGCCGCCGTGCCCGTGGCCCTGCCCGTGGGAGCCGTGGCCCCCGTGACCGCCGTTGACACAGGTGTTGCCGGAGGCGGGGTTGAGCGCTCCGACGACGTTCACGGTGTTGCCGCAGACGTTCACCGGAACGTGCACCGGCACCTGAACGGTGTTCCCGGACGCGACGCCCGGGGAGTGCGCGGCGGCGCCCTGGGCGCCGGAGTCCGCGTACGCGTAGCCACCGGTCACGGCGAGCACACTGCCCGCTGCCGCGACGGTGAGCAGGCCCTTTTTGGCGACCTGTCGCATTGCTTTGCCCCTCTGCTACTACTGCTTGCCATGCGGAACGTGGGCGGGCCGGCTGCCCGCGCACGGTGTCCGGGTCGAAAGCCCGGCGGCCCCGAAGCGCATGGCGCGCGCTCCGGAGCCGCCCGGTTCTCCATCCCTCACCCGGTGAGGGGCAACGTCACTTGTTGACGCAGGTGTTGCCGTGCGTGGGGTTGAGCAGCCCGACGACGTTGACCGTGTTGCCGCACAGGTTGACCGGCACCGTGACCGGAACCTGGACGACGTTGCCCGAGACGACGCCGGGGCTGTTCACCGCGGCGCCCTGCGCCCCGCCGGCCGCTGCTGCCAGACCCGCGCCCGTGAGCACGAGACCACCGGTGGCAGCCGCGGTGGCGACGACCTTCTTGAGCATTGGATTCCTCCTTGTTGGAATGCGATCCCAGCCGCGGACCGCACTCCCTGTAACGACACGGGGGGAATCGGGCTACGTAACCTTGAGCCTGTTCACTCTTTTCGGTGAAAAAAGCGCCAACTCCGCACAACCTGACGCTCTTTCAGAAAGCGTGTCAGCACTCATCCAGGAACCGGTCGAGCACGCGCGCACCGAATGTCAGACCATCGACGGGGACGCGCTCGTCCACCCCGTGGAACATCCCGGCGAAGTCCAGCTCCGGCGGCAGCTTCAGGGGGGCGAACCCGAAGCCGCGGATCCCGAGGTCGTCGAAGGACTTGGCGTCGGTGCCGCCGGAGAGCATGTACGGCACGGCGCGGGCGATCGGGTCCTCGGCCCGCAGCGCCGTCTGCATGGCCTGGACGAGGTCGCCGTCGAAGCCCGTCTCCAGCGCCTTGTCCGCGTGCACGTCCTCCCGCTTGACCCGCGGCCCGAGGATCCGGTCGAGATCGGCGAGGAACTCCTCCTCGTACCCCGGCAGGAACCGGCCGTCCACGTGCGCCGTGGCCTGCCCCGGGATGACGTTCACCTTGTAGCCGGCGCCCAGCATCGTCGGCGCGGCCGTGTTCCGCAGCGTCGCGCCGATGATCTTCGCGATGCCGCCCAGCTTGGCGAGGGTGGCCTCCATGTCCTCGGGGTCCAGCGGCGTGCCCAGCGCGTCCGACAGCTCGTCCAGGAAGGAGCGCACCGTCTTGGTCACCCGCACCGGGAACTGGTGCCGTCCCAGCCGGCCGACCGCCTCGCAGAGCTCGGTGATCGCGTTGTCCGTGTTGGTCATGGAGCCGTGGCCGGCGGTGCCCTCCACGGTCAGCCGCATCCAGTGCATGCCCTTCTGCGCCGTCTCGACCAGATAGAGCCGCAGATTCTCGTTGACCGTGAACGAGAAGCCGCCGACCTCGCTGATCGCCTCGGTGACCCCCTCGAAGAGGCCGGGATGCTTGTCCACCAGGTAGCGGGCGCCGTACGTACCGCCCGCCTCCTCGTCCGCCAGGAAGGCCAGCACCACGTCGCGCGGCGGCTTGCGCCCGGTCCGCATCCGGTCGCGGACGACGGCGAGGGTCATCGCGTCCATGTCCTTCATGTCGACCGCGCCGCGCCCCCACAGGCACCCGTCGGCGATCTCGCCCGCGAACGGGTGGTGGGTCCAGTCGGCGGCGTCGGCCGGGACGACGTCCGTGTGCCCGTGGATCAGCAGCGCCGGCCGCGAGGGGTCCTCACCCTCTATCCGCGCCACGGTCGAGGCCCGCCCGGGGTGCGACTCGAAGATCTGCGGCTCCAGCCCCACCTCGGCGAGCTTCTCCGCCACGTACTCGGCGGCGGCGCGCTCGCCGGGCCCGGAGTGGTCGCCGTAATTGCTGGTGTCGATCCGGATCAGGTCGCGGCAGATGTCCACGACCTCGCTCTCGGCGCCCGTCCTGTGTTCCGCGCTCACGCTGCCTCCTCGTGGTTCGCCCCCCGGGAGCCCTCTCGCACGGACCCCCGGCCTGGGCCCACCGCCATCCTGCACCCGCCGCCGCCCCGGCCCAAGGCCGCAATACCGCCGACACACTCCCGCAAGAACCCGCTGGTCGCGACCCCGCACCGGCCCCGCACCGGCCGCACGGCCGGGTGATCGAGCACCGCTCGGAACCTGGTATTGTTTTCCATGTCGCCGCGGGGAACACCCCGAGGAAACGACACCTGGTCCGGGTGGCGGAATGGCAGACGCGCTAGCTTGAGGTGCTAGTGCCCTTTATCGGGCGTGGGGGTTCAAGTCCCCCCTCGGACACCAGCAGAGACCCCAGTTCATCTGGGGTCTTTCTGTTTTTCTCCGGCTCTGGCGCGACCGACGGTCAGGCGCTCACCTCGGAGCGCGCCGGGACGGGTGGGTGGGTGGGTGAGGTGCGGCAGGCCGCCGCACCTCACCGGGAGCTCATGCCGCGTCCGGCGCCTGGACGCCCCTGGCGGTGACCACGTGGGCGGCGCCGTCCGTGAGTCGGTACGCGAGACCGACCACCGCCGTGCGGCCGGCGGCCACCGCTTCCGAGAGGGTGCGGGAGCGGTCCAGGAGCAGGTCGACGGTGTGCCGGATGTGCTCGGCTATGAAGTCCTCCTCCTCCGTGCGGCCCGCGGCGCGGACGGCCAGCACGCTGGTGGTGACCCGCTCGATGACGTCCCGCACGTAGCCGCTCGCCGTCGTGCCGTCCTGGACGGCGGACCGGGTGGCGGCGACCGCGCCGCAGGAGTCGTGGCCCAGCACCACGACCAGCGGGCAGCCGAGCACGCTCACGCCGTACTCGATGCTGCCCAGCACCTCGGGACCGGCGACGTGGCCCGCCGTGCGGACGACGAACAGGTCGCCCAGCCCCCGGTCGAAGATGATCTCGGCGGCCAGGCGGGAGTCGGAGCAGCCGAACAGCACGGCGAACGGGTTCTGGGCGGGGACGACCTCGGTCCGGCGGGCAGCGTCCTGGTTCGGGTGCTCCTGGGCGCCCGAAACGAACCGCTTGTTGCCGGCCAGTAGTACGTCGAGGGCTTCCTGAGGGCTGAGCGCATCGGTCATGACCTGCAGGTTACGGGGCGTTCCCGGCGGAGCGCGAGCCGCTTCCGGGTTTTTCGTACCCGGGGCTTCGCACCGCGCCCGGGGCCCGTCCGCCGCGCTCCCCCGCCGGTTCAGTTCAGAGAGATCCGGGCCTCCGGGGCGAGGGTGGTGTCGGTGAGGAGGGCGCGGCAGCGGAAGCGCTGGATCTTGCCGCTGGGGGTTTTGGGGAGGACGCCGCGTGGGAGGAAGAGGCATTCGTCGAGGGCCACGCCCGCTTTCTCGCGGGCCAGGGCGGCGGCCTCCTCGGCGATGGGGCGGAAGTCCTTGGGCCTGCCCTGGGCTTCCAGCATGAGGACGAGGCGGGTGGCGCCCGTGTCGGCGGCGTCGACGACGGCCGCGCAGCCCTTGCGGACGTTCTTCAGGGAGTCGACGGCCGACTCGATCTCGGAGGCGTAGACCTTGCGGCCGCCCACCGACAGCATGTCGTCGGCCCGGCCGAGGACGTACAGCTCGCCGTCCTTGAGGAAGCCGAGGTCGCCGGTGCGCAGCCGGCCGTCGTGGAAGCGGGCGGCGGTGCGGTCGGGGTCGGCGTAGTAGCCCTGGGCGAGGCTGGGTGAGGAGACCTCGATCTCGGTGACGCGGCCGGAGTCGCCGGCCCGGATCCCGACGCCGGGGAGCGGGACCCCGTTGGAGACCAGGCGGGTCGCGTGGGGGTGGTCCGGGTCGGTCTCCACCGCCTTGCCCTCCACCAGCGACGGGCCGTGGAAGGCGAGGGCGCGCGGCGCCTGGTCCCAGGGCTTGCCGGTGACGGCGAGGGTGGCCTCGGCCATGCCGTAGGCGGGCTGGAACGCCGTGTCCGTGAGGCCGAAGGGGCGGAACGCCGCGGTGGCGGCGGCCAGGGTGCCCCAGTCGACGCGCTCGGCGCCGATGACGGCGGCGCGCAGGCGCAGCTCCTTGGGGAGGGTGCCCCTCCCCTGGGCCCGGGCGGCGAGGTGGACGGCGGTGCTGGTGCCGGCCGTCATGGTGGCCTCGTACTCGGACATGTCGCGGAACCAGGAGCGCGGGGCGAGGCCGAACCGCTCGGGGGTGGAGAGGACGAAGTGGAAGTCGTAGGCCCAGGAGTAGAGCAGGCAGCCGAACATGCCCATGTCGTGCGAGAGCGGGAGCCAGCAGGCGACGGTGTCGGCGCCGGGGCGGCCGCCCGTCAGATGCAGGATGATCTCCAGCTGCCGCTCGATCGCTCGGGTGGTGAGGGCGCAGCCCTTGGGGGTGCTGGTGCTGCCGGAGGAGTACTGGACGAAGGCCAGGTCGTCCCGGCCGGGCGGGCTCGGGGTGAAGCCGGTGCCGGTGGGGGCGCCGGCGCGGAGGGCGGTCCAGCCGACGGTGGGGAGGGCGTCGGCGAGCCGGGGCGGGAACGTCGCGGCGATCCCTTCGTCGGCCAGGAGCAGGGCCGGGTCCAGCCGGGCGGTGAGCGCGACGAGCTGGTCTCCGTACGCCTTCTCGCTCTGGCCTCGGGTGGGCAGCGGCAGGGAGGCGACGGCGCCGCCCGCCAGCCAGACGGCGAGCAGGCCGCGGACGGCGTCGGGGGTGTTGGTGAGGACGCAGGCGACGCGGGTTCCGGGGCGTACGCCGAGGGTCCGCAGCCGGGCGGCCATGCCGTGGGCGTCCCGGACGACGTCGCGCCAGGGGGTGTGCTCGAAGACGTCGCCCGACCAGGCGTGCAGGACGCCGCGCGAGGATCCGTTGGTGAGGGCGGAGAAGAAATCCATGGTGTGGCCGAACTCCCCGTGGTGGTGGTTCCGTTGTGGTGCGCCCGGGGCCGGTGCGGTGGGGGCGCACCGGCCGCCGGGCGGTGTCACTCGACGTCGACGAGGGTGGGATCGCTGGGCCGGTCGCTCTTCCTGCGCTCCGCGAGGGGCGCGAGGTGCTGCTGGGACGCGAGGAGCCGGGCCTGGTCGTCGGTGGAGCCGCCGCTGACCCGGCTGATCCCGGCCTCGCGCATCTCCATGCGCTCCGGGTCGATCCGGATGACCTTCCAGGCCAGACCGGTCTTCTCCAGGCTCCAGATGAGGATGGCGGAGAGGTCGACCTCGTACCACTTCATGCCGTGCCGGGCGGACCGGGGGAAGGCGTGGTGGTTGTTGTGCCAGGCCTCGCCGAAGGAGGGCACGCTCAGCCAGGCGACGTTGCGGGACTCGTCGGTGGTCTCGAAGCGGCGGCGGCCGAAGTAGTGGCCGACGGAGTTCACCGCGTATGTCATGTGGTTGATGAGGAAGATGCGGACGAGACCGCCCCAGAGCATGCCGGTCAGGCCCGCGGTGAGGCTGCCGCCGGTGATCGCGAAGGCGAGCAGGCCGGGCAGGAGCACGCCCGCGGCGGTGACCAGGACGAGGTGCTCGCTCAGCCAGCGCAGCGGCTTCTCACGGACCAGGTCCGGGCAGTAGCGCATCGGGTCGGAGGTGAGCTTCTCGTCGAACAGCCAGCCCAGGTGGGCGTGCCACAGGCCGGTCATGGTGCCCTTGAAGCCGGGCGGGAAGTCCAGGTGCGGCGAGTGAGGGTCGCCCTCCTTGTCGGCGACGCGGTGGTGCTTGCGGTGGTGGGCGGCCCAGATCAGCGGCGGCCCCTGGCCGGCCATGACGCCGGCGGTGGCCAGGGCGACGCGGATGGGCTTGTGGGTCTCGAACGAGCGGTGGGTGAGCATGCGGTGGTAGCCGGTGGAGATCCCGAACCCGGAGACCGCGTACATGATCACGAGGACCACGGCGTCGGACCAGGAGAAGATCTTGTTCCACAGCAGCGCCATGGAGGCCAGGACCGCCAGCAGCGGGATGACGGACGCGCCGAGGATGAACCAGCGGTGTTCCCTGCCGTCCATTGCCTCAACCCCTTCCAATGGGAACGAACTAGCGGACGTGTACGACGGATGCGCGGCCCGCGCTTCACGGGCAGCGGACGACTTGGGCGGCGTAGCTGAGGCCCGCCCCGAACCCCATGAGCAGCACCGGGTCCCCCGACCCGACCTCGCCCAGGTCGATGAGGCGGGACAGGGCGAGCGGGACGGAGGCGGCGGAGGTGTTGCCGGTGTGGACGATGTCGCGGGCGACGGCCGCCCGGTCGGCGCCCAGGCGTTCGGCCAGCCGCTCGATCATGCGCAGGTTGGCCTGGTGGGTGACGAAGCCCCGTAGCTCGGCGGGGGCCAGGCCGGCCCGGGCGCAGGCCTCCGCGGCGACGTCCACCAGCTCGGTGGTCACCCAGCGGTAGACGGCCTGCCCCCGCATCGTCACGCTGCCGTGCCGGCCGGGGATGGCGACCAGGTCGGCCTGGTCGCCGTCGCCGCCCCAGACGACGGGGTGGATGCCGGGGCGTTCGTCGGCGACGACGACCGCCGCGCCGGCGCCGTCGGCGAAGACGGTGGCGGTGTCCACGTCGGTGGGGTCCACCCAGTCGGTCATCCGCTCGGCGCCGACGACCAGGGCGCGCCGGCTGGTGCCGGACCGCACCAGGCCGTCGGCGACGCCGAGACCGTAACAGAAGCCCGCACACGCGGCGTTGACGTCGAAGGCGGCGATCCGGGGGACGCCGAGCAGCGCGGCCACCGTCGCCGCTCCGTTGGGCATGGGGGACGGCATCGAGCAGGTGGCGAGGACCAGCAGGTCGATGTCGGCCGGGGCGAGGCCGGCGGCGGAGAGCGCCTTGGCGGCGGCCGTGGCGGCCATGGACGGCACCGAGTCGTGTGCACCCGCGAAGCGGCGCTCCCGGATGCCCACGCGCCGCTCGATCCACTCGGCGGAGACGCCCAGGGGCGCGCCGAGCGTGCCGCTGTCGACGATCCGCTCCGGGCGGAAGCCGGCGACGGCCGCGATGCGGGAGCCGGCCACGGGGACGGTCCCCGCGGCGGAGGAGCCGGACGGGCCGCCGGACGGGTCGGGCGCCGCGTGACCTGAGGGGCCGGACGGTGGGAGCGGCCCGGAAGCCGGGGACGCCGAAGACAGCGAAGACGGTACGGACGGTGTGGACGGCCTGGACGGCCTGGGCGGCGTGGGCAACGTACGGTTCACCTCGTCGGGTCGGCGGCGGGGGACGGCGGGGCGGGCGCCCGGCCCAAGTCCCCGTACGGTCCGGGGTGCGCGGCCGCGCCGGCGCCCGTCGGTGGACGGGACCGCCGCCGTACGGGCGCGCGCTCGTGGCGCTCCCCCGCCGCACGGCCGGCGCGCCCCGCCGGAACGCGGCCGCGAATCCCGTTTCGCGGCCGGGCGGAAGGAATGCGGGAGGGAAAGACAAACGTTCGTTCCGGTTTTCCCGCATGATCCGAAAGCTTGTATCGGACTCTTCCTCGTCCTAGGCTGCCCGAACAGGGCGATGGGGCCGTGTGAGTTCCGCGCGAGCGCGCTTCGGCACACCGCGAATGCGTACCGCTGTACGGAAGTTGCGGCTCACACCTCGCCCGCCCGGTGTCCACGACGTCCACGGGGAGAGCTTGACGGGGAGGTGGATTACCGGTAGTACGCGCGGCCGGCGAGGCCGCGCCGACCACTGTCGGGCCGAAGGGGGGAAGGCCGATCGTGTCCGCATTTCCACGGGTAATCCGCAGAGCGGTGCCGGAGTTAGCGAGCGCCGTGAGGCTCGGTCGTCGCTTGAAGACCTCCGCCTTTTTCCCTTTCGCCGACCATTCCTTTGAGGAGTCAGGAAGCACATGAACGGGGAACACGGGGGAAATCCCTCGGCGCGCGTCCGCGCCGAGGTGCACGCGCACGGCGGAAAGAGCGCTGAAGCGGGCATCGCGACGGCCGTCGCGCCCGGCAGGAGCGCCGCCGTCCCGCTGCCGCGCGGCGGCCGGGGCACCGGGGTGCCCCGGTCGGCGCTGCGGACGCTCACTCCACGGGAGCGCGAGGTGCTGAGCGTCCTGCCGAGCGGCGAGGGGAACGTCGCCATCGCCCGCAGGCTGGGCATCGCCGAGCGCACGGTCAAGGCCCATCTGACCAGCATCACGCGGAAGTTGGGGCTGCGCTCCCGGGTGGAGGCGGCACTGCTGTCGGCCGAGTGGGCCGACGAGCTGCGTGTCGACCGCGCGGACACGGACCGGACGTAGGGCTGCGGCGGGCACGGGCGGCACCTCCTCCATGGGGTTGTCCTCTCGGGTGGACGACGGGCGGGCCGGTGGGCCGGCCTCCGCCGGGTTCTGCCGCGCGGGCCCGGCGGCCCGCCCGTGCCCGCTATCCCCGGCCCGCGCCGTCGACCGCCTTGGTCAGCCGGTGCATCCGGGTGGCCAGGCTCATCCGGCCCTCCAGGCGGAACGCCGGCGGGCGCCGGCCGTCCACGTCCGCGAAGCCGTACTCGACCGCCAGGTCGCCGGTGCTGAGCACCCGCCCCGACTTCTCGCCGACCGCCGGGTCGGCGAGCAGCGCGGCGACGGCCCGGCCCACGTACTCCGGGGAGTGCACCACCGCCGCCGGGCCGCTGCCCATCAGCTCCCAGGCGGCGGCCACCCGCTCGGTGCGGACGAAGCCCGGGTGCAGCGACACCGCGGCGACCCCGCGCTTGCGCAGGTCGGCGGCCATGCCGCGGCACATCCGGTCGGCGGCGGACTTGAACACGTCGTAGCCGACCTGGCCGAGGTAGACGTCGCCGTCGGTGAAGCTGATGCCCACCACCAGGCCGCGGTCCCGTTCGAACATCAGCGGGACGAGCCGCCGGGTGACGTCGTACTGGCCGCGCAGCGACGCCTCGAACAGCTCGTAGCGCCACATCGGCTGGTCCCAGAAGGGCGCGTCGAAGCGGACGTCGGCGGAGCGTTCGTAGCCGCCCCAGGCGTTGTTGACGAGCAGGTCGAGCCGGCCCTGGTCGGCGCGGATCCGGTCGGCGAGCGCCTCGTTGTCGGCGGCCGAGCCGTGGTCGCAGCGGAGCGCCACGCCCTTGCCGCCGCGCGCGGTGACCTCGTCGGCGGTGTCGTCGACGGTGCCGGGCAGGTCCTCGGTGCGGGCGCCGCCGCGGGTGCTGCGGCCCGTGACGTACACGGTGGCGCCCGCGGCGCCCAGGGCGAGGGCGATGCCCCGGCCCACGCCGCGGCTGGCGCCCGTCACCACGGCCACCTTCCCGGACAGGTCCGGCGGGGTCCAGTCGTCGGTCACTCCCGTTTCGGCAGTCACTCCCGTTTCGGCAGTCGCTCCGGTCTCGCCGGTCGCTTCGGTCATCGCGGTGTCCTCCGTCGTGGTTCGTGATCCGGCCGGCGTCCTCGCGGCGCGCGGTTCAGGCGAGGTGCCGGGCCGCGTACGCGAGGGTGGCGGCGTAGGCCGCCGTGTCGTCGAGCCGCGGCAGCCCGTACCGCTCCCGGAGTACGGGCATCGAGGTGGGCAGCACGCCGCCGCTGCACCGGGTCACCTCGCTGACGTCCCGCAGCACCGACAGGTACGAGCGGGTCATCGGCGGCTGTCCGCTGAAGGCGTCGGGGGCGAGAGCGTCGGCGTCCCGCATCGGCGGCACGGTCAGCTCCCGGCCGCGTTCGGCCGCCTGTTTCACGACGACCCCGACACAGGTCTCGACGTCCATCGCCTCGGGGCCCAGGGTGACCCACCACTCCCCCGCGTCGTCGCCGCGTTCGACCGCCCGCAGGACCGCCCTGGACAGCAGGTCCTGGGGGACGAAGTCCATCCGGATGCCGGGGTGGACGGGCAGGAAGGGGGCCCGGCCGCGGCCCAGCCAGTCGGACATCTGCTGGACGATCTGTGGCTGGGAGGTCCAGCCGGTGACCGAGTCGCCGATGAGGTTGGTGGGACGGTAGATGGCGTGCGGTACGCCGGAGGAGCGCAGGAGTTCCTCGGCGGCGAGCTTGGAGGCGATGTAGTTCCGGCACACGTTCTCCGCGCGCAGCGGCACGGGGGCGGTGTCCGCGAGCGCCGCCACGAACGCCGTGCTCATGAAGTGCACGGCCGCGCCCGCTTCCCGGGCGAACTCGATCACCCGGCGGGTGCCGTCGACGTTGACGGGCTCGTAGCGTTCGGCGGGCAGCCCCCACTCCGTCAGGCCGGCGGAGTGGATGACGACGTCGACGCGGGCGGCGAGTTCGGCGTACGCGTCGGGGTCGAGCCCGAACCGCTCGCGGGTGACGTCGCAGGGCACGACGGGCTCGGTCGCGTCGGGCACGGCGGCCGTGCGGGCGGCGGGCAGCAGGCGGACGGTGCCGGGCTCGCGGAGCAGGGAGCGGCCGACGACGCCGGTGGCGCCGGTGAGCAGCGCGGTGCGGGGGGCGGTCACGGGCGCGACTCCTTCCAGTTCATGAGCCGCGTCGCCGCGCGGGCCCCGACGTACAGGGCGGGCTCCGGCGGGAAGGAGGCGGGCGGGCGGCGGCGTCCGTCGTCCACGAAGAGGAGTCGCGAGTGCGGGGTGTCCTTGCTGAGGGCGAGGTCGCGGAGGACCTTGCCGCCGGTGTGGGTGGCGGCGATGCCGTTGCCGCAGTAGCCGTACCCGTAGAGGATCCGGCCGCCGGCGAGGGTGCCGAAGTGCGGGGCGTAGTCGCGGACGACGTCGGCGGTCCCGCCGTACGCGTAAGCGAACTCCACGTCCGACCACATCGGGAAGAAGCGCAGGAACTCCCGGTGGATGGCGCGGTAGACCTCGGGGCGGTTCATGTTGCGCTGCCGCTTGTCCCGGCCCCAGTAGTAGGGGGCGGGGCCGCCGGCGAACATGATCCGGTTGTCGTGGGTGAACCGGGCGCAGGTCAGCAGGGACTTGGCCTCGACCAGGCCCTCCCGGCCCGCCCACGGGACGCGGGCCAGCTGGGCGTCGGTGAGCGGCTCGCTCACCATGGCGTACGTCCAGATCGGCACGACCTTGCGGCGGAACGGCGGGAAGGCGTCCATGTGCACATTGGTGGCGAGCACCGCCTTGTCGGCCTTCACCCGGCCGCCGGGCGTGACGACGACGGGCCGGACGCCCGGCTCCACGCGCAGGCAGGGCGTGCCGTCGTAGAGGGTGACGCCCTTCTCGCGCACCACCCGGGCCAGCCCGCGGGCCAGTTTGAACGGGTTGACCAGCGCGCCGCCGGTGCGCATGCCGGCGGCGACGGCGGGTGAGCCGATGACGGCCATCGCCTCCTCGCGCGGCATGATCTCGGGCGGCGCGGCGCCCATCCGGACGGCGAGGTCGCGGTCCTCCTCCAGCCGGCGGAGCTGGGCGGCGTCGGTGGCCACCATCAGGTAGTCGGTGGCCTCGTACTCGGCGTCGACCTTGTTCTTGCGGGTGAAGCGGCCGATCTCCAGGATCGACCGGCCGACCGCCTGGGACGCTTCCAGGGCGCGTTCCTCGCCGAACTGCTTGACCAGCGCCTGGATGTCCTTGCCGATGGTCGGCGTGACGAATCCGTCGGCGCGGCCCGAGGCGCCGTAACCGGAGTGGTGGGCCTCGACGATACGGATGTCGAGCGCCGGCTCGGCCTCCTTCAGGAAATAGGCCGTCCACAGTCCGGTGAATCCCCCGCCCACGACGCAGACGTCACAGTCGACGGATTCCCGCAAGGGGGGACCGGGGGTGACCGGTTCCGTGTCGTGCCAGTACACGACGTGCTTGTACGCGTTCAATGAGTGCTCCTCGACGGCCCCGCCGCGGCGGCTTCGGCCGTGCGCGGCCGTGCCCGGCCGGTGCTGTGCGGGTCTGTTCAGGCCTGTTCGGACGGCTTCTCTTCCGGTCTCCGGACCGCTTCGGTTTGCGGGACGAATGCGGAAGCGGCTTCCCGGACGGCTTCCGTTACGGGTCTCCGGACGGCCGCGGAATGCTCAGACGGCTTCGAAGACGATGCGGGAAAGCCCCAGGTGCCGGTTGGCGAAATGCCCGACCGTCGCGCCCAGATACCGCTCGTAGTCGGTGACGTTCTTCTCGCCGGCGATGGCGACGGCCTCGTCCCGGTGCGCGCGGAGCCGGTTCAGCCACTCCCCGCAGGTTCGTGCGTAGTGGTCGGGATCGTTGCGCAGCCGGACCACGTCGAAACGCTTCTCCGCGGCTTCCAGCACCTCGGCGAGGGCGGGGATCTCGGATTCCGGGAAGATGTGGTCGATGATGAACATCAGGTCGCGGACGGTCTGTTTGTCCATCCGGACGTTGTTGCCCTTGACGTTGGTCTGGAGGGCGATCCTGCCGCCCGCGGGCAGCCAGGACCGGCACCGCTCGAAGAACTCCCGGTAGGCCGCGACGCGCTCGGCGCGGCTCAGTCCGGTGCGGGCGAAGTGCTCGAACGCGCCGATGGAGAGGATCGCGTCGTAGGGTTCCGCCGGCTCGTGGTCGAGCCAGTTCTCGACCCGCACCTCGGTGCGCGGCAGGGCGCGCTCGCGCAGCAGTTCCGCCTGGCTCTCGCTGAGCGTCAGCCCCACGGCGTGCCCCACGCCGTGTTCGTTCACCAGGCGCTCCAGCAGGCTGCCCCAGCCGCAGCCGACGTCGAGCACCCGCCCGGCGCCGGCCGCCCGCGCGCCCTCGACCAGGTGGTCCAGCTTGCGCCGCTGCGCCGTCTCCAGGGTGTCGGCCGCCGCGTCGGGGCCGTCGTCCCACAGGGCGCAGGTGTACGTCATGGACGTGTCCAGCCACAGGGCGAAGAAGTCGTTGGACAGGTCGTAGTGGTGGCGGACGGCCTCCGCCGTGGCGCCCAGGTAGCCGGCGGACGCGGTCACGCCGCGGTTCCCGACGTGGTCTCCTCGGCGAGCCGCACCAGGTCGCCCACGGTCTTCACGCTCGCGGCCCGGGAGGGGTCGAATTCGATGTCGAGGTCGTCCTCAATGGAGTAGACGATGTCGGCGATCTGGAGGCTGGACAGGCCCACCGAGTCGAAGGCGGTGTCGGCGTTCAGCACATGCGCGTCCGCCTTTCCGCCGAGCTTCTTGGCGATACGGGCGCAGACCTCTTCAGCAGTGATCACGTGACGGCCTTCCTGTCTTTCCGGTCTTTCCGGTCTTTCCGGTGCGCGGTGTCTGGTGTCGGTGCCCGATGCCCCGGGAATGCGGTGCGCCGGAGGGCGGAATGGGTAGGGAAAGAGTCCGCGGATCGGCCGCGGACGCCGCGGGACGCGACCCTTCGGGTGCTCGGGAGGATTCCCGTGGAATCCCGTTCGGGGAACGATTCCGGCGGTTTCCGATTCCGCCGTACGCGATTCCACACCTTTCCGTACGCGTTTCCGCGCATGTCTCCGTGCCCGCCGGCCCCGCCCCGGCCCGGGATTCCACGGGCCGCTTACGGCCGTTCGGCATCCCCACCCGGAACGGAAACCGCCACGGCCCTCTTGACCAATGGCTCCGACATGAAGTGTCACTGACCATACCCAGCCGCCTGACCGCACTCCATTGCCCTTTAGGGCAATGATCATCGGCGTGTGGTGATTACTGGCGGAAATGGCGGTGAGGTGTTTTCCTTGGCCGGGACGGGCGACTTTGGCGGCACGGGCGCGGGCCCGCCCTCGGCGCGGCGCGTCCGGCGCGCGGGCGCGGGCGCGGCTCTCCCGGATCGGCGCCCTCGTCTCGCCGGCCGGCGAGGCGAAGTGAACGGGCAGGCGGGCAGGGCGAGAAGGGGACGTCCCGCCGCCACGGAGGCCGTCTCGGCGGGTACGGCCGACGAGTTCCGGCGCGGGTACGGCCGGGCGCGCTGAGCGCGTACGACCCGGCGCTTCAGCGCGTACGCGGCACTGTCAGCACGTACAGCCCGGCACCCTCAGCGCGTACAGCCCGGCACCCTCAGCGCGTACGCGGCACTCTCAGCGCGTACGGCTCACCGCGCCCAGCGACCGGCAGGCGCGCCGGAGCAGGAAGGGCACCACGATGTGGTGCACCGGCCGGGCCGCGCTCCACAGCGGGCCCGCGGCGCGGCCCTTGAAGCGCACGGCCGTGCTCCAGACCACGCGCCCGTCCTGGACGAGCACCACGTTGTACGTGGCGAACCGGCCCGAATGGCCGTCCACGGTCAGCGAGTCGGGGGTGGAACCGGCGATGCGCCAGCCCAGGACGTGTCCGGCGGATCCGGTGGCCGGCCCCATGCGCAGGCCGAGGACCGAGGTCCAGCCCAGGCGCAGCACGGGGCGCAGCGGTGCGGGAGCGTCCTCGAAGACGGCCCGCGCCCACTGCTCGGGCGTCCGGGCGCGGGGGTCCTCGACCGGTATCGCGAAGGCGGACGCGTAGTGTGCCCCGGCGAATTCCGGTCGCTCGGCGAGGGGTTGGGGCACGGGGATCCGGCGCGCCTTCGGAACGGTCATGGTGCGAACCCTTTCGGCCGAGGGACCGGGACGGTACAGCAGCGTAACCGATCAGCGACAAAGGCCCCAGGGGCCACGGGAGTTACACCATCCGGCCCCGTCGGACGCCCTCCCCGGACC
>NZ_JBPQTX010000028.1:0-39377 GCF_051386555.1 Streptomyces sp. URMC 126 | reverse complement strand
CCCTCCCTCCGGTAACCCCACCCGCCGACCACCCTGCTCTGGCCCGCTCCAACCCACTCCGGCCCGCTCACAGCCCCGCAGAACCGCCCGGTACGGAGCACCCTCCGGAACTGTGTAGACTTGGGCCCGCTGCTGATGCCAACCTTGGCCGGGCAGCTTGCCGCCTTAGCTCAGTTGGCCAGAGCAACGCACTCGTAATGCGTAGGTCGCGGGTTCAAATCCCGCAGGCGGCTCCGGCGAAACCCAGGTCACACCCAGTGTGACCTGGGTTTTTTCGTGTCTGGACTGCGGCGATGGCGACGCCGCGGTCGGGCGTTCCGGCCTCCGGTCTCGATTCCGGTCTCAGTACCGGTCCGGGTGGGCCCCGAAGCGGCCAGGCCGCTTCGGAGGTTGCCCGTCCCCCCTCCCGTCCTCAGCCCGCGCGCAAGGCCATCGTCATGGCTTCGACGGCGAGCAGAGGTGCCACGTTGCGGTCGAGGGCCTGGCGGCAGGCGCTGATGGCTTCGATGCGGCGCAAGGTCTGTTCGGGGCGGGAGGTGGAGGCGATGCGCTGGAGGGTGTCGCGGTCGTCGGCGTTGGCGAGTTCGACGCGGGAGCCGAGCTGGAGGGCGAGGACGTCGCGGTAGAAGCCGGTGAGCTCGGTCAGCGCCAGGTCGAGGCTGTCGCGCTGGGTGCGGGTGGACCGGCGCTTCTGCCGGTCTTGGAGCTCCTTCATGGCACCGGCCGTGCCACGCGGAAGGCGGCCGCCGGTGCCGGCCGCGGCGCCGAGCGCGGCCCGCAGCTCCTCGGTTTCCTTGCCGTCGACCTCCTCGGCCACCTGCTTGGCGTCCTCCGCCGCCGCGTCGATCAGCTCCTGGGCCGCCTTCAGGCAGCCGCCCACGTCGTCGACCCGGAGCGGCAGCTTGAGGACGGACGCGCGGCGGGCCCGGGCCCGTTCGTCCGTGGCCAGGCGGCGGGCCCGGCCGATGTGGCCCTGGGTGGCGCGGGCGACCCGGGCGGCGAGCTCCGGCTCGATGCCGTCCCGCCGGACGAGGACGTCCGCGACGGCGGCGGTCGACGGCGTGCTCAGGGTCAGCGACCGGCAGCGGGAGCGGATCGTCGGCAGCACGTCCTCCAGCGACGGGGCGCACAGGAGCCAGACGGTCCGGGGAGCAGGCTCCTCCACGGCCTTGAGCAGCACATTGCCCGCGCCCTCGGTGAGGCGGTCGGCGTCCTCCAGGACGATCACCTGCCACCGGCCGCCGGCCGGGGAGAGCTGGGCGCGCCGGACCAGTTCACGGGTCTCCTTGACGCCGATCGAGAGGAGATCCGTACGGACGATCTCCACGTCGGCGTGCGTCCCCACGAGCGTCGTGTGGCACCCGTCGCAGAATCCGCAGCCCGGCGCTCCCCCGGGGAGTGCCCGGTCCGGGCTGAGGCACTGGAGGGCCGCCGCGAAGGCGCGGGCGGCGGTGGCGCGGCCGGAGCCGGGCGGGCCGGTGAACAGCCAGGCGTGCGTCATCCGGGACCCGGACGCGTCGGCGGACGCCACGCCTTGCCCCGCCGCGTGACCCGCGTCCGCGGCCGTGACCAGCGCGTCCGCGTCACGGGCGGCAGCGGCGAGCTGCTCCGTGACCCGGCCCTGCCCGACCAGGTCGTCCCATACCGCCATGACTGTCCTCCGCGCCCGTTCGTCCTGCGCTCTGCCCGGTCACCCATTGTGGGGCAGACCACTGACAGCGGGGCCCGGGCAAGGGCCCCGCCGCAGTGCCGTACCCGCTCCGGGCGGGTACGCACAGTCGCTCAGCGGCCCTTGCGCCGCCCGGAGGCGCTGCCGTCCGAACCGTTGCCGGTGCCGCCGTCGCGCCGTCCGAAGAGGTCGTCCGCCAGCGTCGGCGCCTCGGTGTCGTCGCCCTCCCGTGCGCTCTCGGCCCACTCGGGGCGGCGGCGGGCCTTGCGCCCCCGCTCCGCCGCTTCCGCCGGAGCGTCCGCCTCGGCGCCGGGGCGCGGCATCTCGCGCGTGCGCATGCTGTCCGCCTCGTCCGCCACCGGCGTGCGCTCTCCGGCGGACGCCGGTGACGTGCGCCCTGGCCGCCCGACCGCGCCCTTCCCCGTGGCACCGCCCGGCCGGTCGGTCCCGGCGGGCTCGTCAGGGCGGAACAGCCAGTCGGGGACCCGGTCCACCGGGTCCTCGGCCCGTCCGGAGTCCGTCGGACCCGCGGTCTTCTCGGCCGGACCGGACGCCTTCGCGGCGGTGCCCGCGTCGTTCTTCCCCGATCCCACGCCCCAGGTGACCCGCTGGACCGGCGGCGGAAGAGTCGGCACCGGCGGCAGCACCGTCGTCTCGTCCTCCGCGCCCCGGGCACCGGTGGCCTCAGGGGCCCCAGCGGCACCGGTGGGCTCCGCCGGCGCGGGCTCGTCCGAGCGCACCGGCGGCAGGTACGCCGTCTCGTCCTCCGCACCGACGGGTTCCCCCGAGGGCCGGGGCGCGCCGGTGGTCGGCAGCACGGCCGTCTCCGCCTCGGCGCCGGCCTGGGCGGCTTCGACGGACCCGGCAGACTCAGCGGACTCGACGGCCTGCGCCTCACGCGTCGCACCCGCCTTGCCCACCGCGTCCGTACCCGTACCCGCATCGGTACCCGCCCGGTCCGCTTCCCGCGGATCCTTGCGGTGCACCAGCGGCGACTGGACGGTCACCGTCTCGTCCGCGTCCCGCATGAGCAGCGTCTCGCGCGGGTCCGGGCGGTGCACGGGCGGGACCCGGAGCTGCTCGGTCCGCTCGGCGTCGGACGCCCGCGCTCCGGCCCGGGGGGATCGGGAGCCGGTGGTGTCGGACGCCTGCTTCCGCTTCGTGAGGTCGGCGCTCTTCCCCGTCGTCCGGCCACCACCACCAGTGCCATCCCGATCAGCATCACTCGGACGCAGCGCCGACTGCTCGACCGTCGGCACCTCATCGGCCCCACTGACACCGGTACCAGCACCAGCACCGGAAGCCGGAACCGCACGGGCATCACCGGCCTCACCGGCACCTTGCTTAGAGGTCTCTGAGGTATCAGCGGCCTCAACAGCCCCATCCGCCGCCGTCCGCGCCGCCTCCGCGCGCAGCAGCGCTTCCTCGGCCTTGCGCTGCTTCTCCCGGCGCCGCTCCTCGGCCTCGGCGCGCAGCCGCGCCTCCTCCTCGGCCTGCTTGCGCAGCCGCTCCTGCTCGGCGGCCCGGGCGCGCTCCTCCGCCTCTCGGCGCTTGCGCTCCTCGTCCGCGAGCCGGCGGGCCTCCTCGGCGCGCTGCCGCGCCTCCTCCGCCTGCCGTTCGGCCTCCAGGCGCCGGGCCTCCTCGGCCTCCCGGCGCTTGCGCTCCTCTTCCTCCGCACGCAGCTTGGCCAGCTGCTCCTGGCGTTCGCGCTCCAGCCGCTCCTCCTCGGCCTTGCGCGCCGCCTCCTCTTCCGCCTTGCGGCGGGCCTCGGCCTCGGCGGCCCGGCGGGCCGCCTCGCGGGCCTCGATCTCCTGCGCGGACAGCGGCAGGACCTCGTCGAGGCGGTGGCGTACGACGGTGGTGACGGCCTCGGGCTCCTGCCCGGCGTCGACGACGAGGTAGCGCGCCGGGTCCGCGGCGGCCAGGGCGAGGAAGCCCTTCCGCACCCGCTGGTGGAACTCGGCGGGCTCGGACTCCAGCCGGTCGGGCGCCTCGGTGAAGCGTTCCCGCGCGGTCTCGGGCGAGACGTCCAGCAGCACCGTCAGATGCGGAACGAGCCCTTCCGTCGCCCAGCGGTTGATCCGGGCGATCTCGGTCGGGGACAGGTCGCGGCCGGCGCCCTGGTAGGCGACGGACGAGTCGATGTAACGGTCGGAGATGACGACCGCGCCACGCTCCAGCGCGGGCCTGACGACGGCGTTGACGTGCTCGGCGCGGTCGGCGGCGTACAGCAGCGCCTCCGCGCGGTCCGACAGCCCGGCCGACGCGACGTCCAGCAGGATGGCGCGCAGCCGCTTGCCGATGGCCGTGGCGCCGGGCTCACGGGTGACGACGACCTCGTGGCCCTTGGAGCGGATCCACTCGGCGATGGCCTGCACCTGGGTGGACTTGCCGGCGCCGTCGCCGCCGTCGAAGACCAGGAAGAAGCCGTTGGCCGCGGTCGCCTCGACCGGGTCGCCGTCGCGGACGGCGTCCAGCAGGTCGCGGTGGAACGGCACCCCGTGCCGGTCGTCGGTCTTGCCCAGGACGAGCGCGCCCACCGGCAGCAGCAGTGCGCCGATCAGCATCAGCGTGAAGGCCGCGCCCCCGTGGTCGAAGACGAAGTTGCCGCTCTGGGTCCGGTGCGGGCCGGTGAGCGCGGCGAAGGCGGGGGCGGCGACCGCGGCCAGGGCCACGGTGACCCCGACGACCGCGTGCAGGTGCTCCGTGGCGCGCGGGCGCCGTTCCTCCTCGGTCTCCTGGTCGAGGAGGGCGTGGCCGGTGTTCGCCACCACACCCGCCGCGACGCCCGCGAGCAGGATCAGCAGCAGCACGGTGGTGGCGTCCGGCACCAGCCCGGCGACCAGCAGCGCGACGCCCGTCACGGCCAGCGAGAGGGCCAGCAGCCTGCGGCGCGAGAACCCGGGGAGGACGCGGCCCGCGGCCCGGATGCCGAGGACGGGTCCGCCGGTGAGGGCCAGGGCAAGCAGCCCGAAGGCCACCGGGCCGCCGCCCAGGTCGTAGGCCTGGAGGACGGCGACGCCGAAGGCCGCGGCGACCGCCCCGGCGACGGCCGCGCAGGACAGGACGAAGACGGGGGCGCCGCCCGTCCGGCCCTTGTCGGGCGCCTTGTCGTGCTGCGGCCGGCGCAGGCCCTCCAGGGGAGAGCGCACGGTCAGCTCTCGCGCGCCGGGGAGCGAGAGGAAGTACACGATCACGCCGGAGGCGTTGAACAGGGCCGCCGCGAGGTACGAGCCGAGGGCCGGCTGGTGCTGGTGGAACCAGTCGATGCCGGACCCGAGCAGGTTGCTCACGAGCGTGATGGCGACGAGGGCCGCCGCGGCGGCCGGCAGGGCGACGAAGGACGTACGCAGCGTCAGCCGCCGCAGCGCGTCGCCATGGTCGGGGACGGGCCGGACGGCGGCGCCCTCAAGGGGCGGCCGGGGCAGCAGGGTGGGCGCCACGCCGTCCTTGGCCACGGTCCACACCCGCTCGGCCACGCCCATCAGGAAGGCGGTGACCAGCAGTGACGCCAGCGCCTTGCTCTCGGTGAAGTCGATCCACACGGGGGCGACGGCCAGCAGCAGCGCCCGGACGGCGTCGGCGCCGACCATCGTCCAGCGCCGGTCGAGCGGGCCCGAGGGCGCCATCAGCGAGTTGAGCGGGCCGAGCAGCACCGCGCCGAGGAGCAGCGTCGCGAGCAGTCGCGCGCCGAGGACGGCGGCGACGGCGAAGGCGGCACCCCGGTACCCGCCGCCGAAGGACCCGGCGGTGACGGCCGCCTGGAGGGCCAGCAGCAGCAGGACGAGCAGGCCGAGAGCGTCGCCGACTCCCCCGGCGGCCTGGGCGCTCCACAACCGTCGCAACGAGGGGATGCGCAGCAGGGCGCGGACGGCACGCTCGCGGGAGTCCGCGGCCAGTGCCCCTGAGGGAGAGGTCACGACTGGTGGCTGCTCGGCTCGCGTCATCCTGCCAGCCTATCCGGAGCGTCTGAATTCGAACCGCCACGACGAACGCGTGTGCGGAGACTCAGCGTGCGGCTCGGGGATACGTCAGGGCGGCGGAACCGGAATCCGGCCCGCCGCCCCCTACGCTCGCCACCTGCCCTCGCCCCCGCGCTCGCCACCTTGGGCAGCACTTGGGCCCACGCACCGCGCTCACCGCGCCACGCGCACCCGCCCGTCGGCCCTGCCGACGCCGTGCCGCCCGCCCGCTTGCTCGCTGCGCGGACTCGACGTACTCCGCTTACTCCCCCGGAGTCGCGGCGGCCGTCTTGGCCGCGGTCTTCTTGGCCGCCGCCTTCTTCGTCGTGGCCGCCTTGGCCGTGGTCGTCTTCTTCGCGGCCGTCTTCTTGGCGGTCGTCGTCTTCTTCGCGGCGGTCTTCTTGGCGGGCGCCTTCTTGGCCGCCTTCTTCGCGGTCTTCTTGGCCGGACCCTTGGCCCGCTTCTCCGCCAGGAGCTCGTACCCGCGCTCCGGCGTGATCGTCTCCACGTCGTCGTCGCGGCGCAGCGTGGCGTTGGTCTCGCCGTCCGTGACGTACGGGCCGAAGCGGCCGTCCTTGACGACCACCGGGCGCTCGCTGACCGGGTCGGTGCCCAGCTCCTTCAGCGGCGGCTTGGCCGCGGCCCGCCCGCGCTGCTTGGGCTGTGCGTAGATCGCCAGGGCCTGCTCCAGCGTGATGCTGAAGATCTGGTCCTCGCTCTCCAGGGAGCGCGAGTCCGTGCCCTTCTTCAGGTACGGGCCGTAGCGGCCGTTCTGCGCGGTGATCTCCACACCCTCGGGGTCGGTGCCGACCACCCGCGGCAGCGACATCAGCTTGAGCGCGTCGTCCAGGGTGACCGTGTCCAGGGACATCGACTTGAAGAGCGACGCCGTCCGCGGCTTCACCGCGTTCTTGCCGGTCTTCGGCGTGCCCTCGGGCAGCACCTCGGTCACGTACGGGCCGTAGCGGCCGTCCTTGGCGATGATCGGGTGGCCCGTCTCCGGGTCCGTGCCGAGCTCGTACTCGCCGCTCGGCCGGGCGAAGAGCTCCTCCGCGTACTCCACGGTGAGCTCGTCCGGTGCCAGGTCGTCGGGGACGTCCGCGCGCTGGTGGCCCTCGGTGTCCTTCTCGCCGCGCTCGACATACGGCCCGTAGCGGCCGACGCGCAGCACGATGCCCTCGCCGACGGGGAACGAGGAGATCTCCCGGGCGTCGATCGCGCCGAGGTCGGTCACCAGCTCCTTGAGGCCGCCGAGGTGGTCGCCGTCGCCGTTGCCCGCCTCGGCGGCCCGGCCGGTGGCCTCCGCCGGGCCCTCGCCGAAGTAGAAGCGGCGCAGCCACGGCACGGCCTGGGCCTCGCCGCGGGCGATGCGGTCGAGGTCCTCCTCCATGGCGGCGGTGAAGTCGTAGTCGACGAGCCGGCCGAAGTGCTTCTCCAGCAGGTTGACCACGGCGAAGCTCAGGAAGGACGGGACGAGCGCGGTGCCCTTCTTGAAGACGTAGCCGCGGTCGAGGATGGTGCCGAGGATGGACGCGTAGGTCGACGGGCGGCCGATCTCGCGCTCTTCCAGCTCCTTGACCAGCGACGCCTCGGTGTAGCGGGCCGGGGGCTTGGTGGCGTGACCGTCGGCGGTGATCTCCTCGGCGGTCAGCGCGTCGCCCTCGGTGACCTGCGGCAGCCGGCGCTCGCGGTCGTCGAGCTCGGCGTTCGGGTCGTCGGCGCCCTCGACGTACGCCTTCATGAAGCCGTGGAAGGTGATCGTCTTGCCGGAGGCGCTGAACTCGGCGTCCCGGCCGTCGGAGGCACGCCCCGCGATCTTCACGGTGACCGAGTTGCCCACCGCGTCCTTCATCTGGGAGGCGACGGTCCGCTTCCAGATGAGCTCGTACAGCCGGAACTGGTCGCCCGTCAGACCGGTCTCCGCGGGGGTGCGGAAACGATCACCCGAAGGACGGATGGCCTCGTGTGCCTCCTGGGCGTTCTTGACCTTCCCCGCGTAGGTGCGCGGCTTCTCCGGCAGGTAGTCGGCCCCGTAGAGCTGGGTGACCTGCGCCCGGGCGGCGGCGACGGCGGTGTCGGAGAGCGTCGTGGAGTCCGTACGCATATAGGTGATGAAGCCGTTCTCGTACAGCTTCTGGGCCACCTGCATGGTCGCCTTCGCGCCGAAGCCCAGCTTCCGCGATGCCTCTTGCTGGAGGGTCGTGGTGCGGAAGGGGGCGTACGGGGAGCGGCGGTACGGCTTGGACTCGACCGAGCGTACGGCGAACGAGGCGTCGGCGAGGGCGGCGGCCAGCGCGCGGGCGTTCGCCTCGTCCAGGTGCAGCACCTGGGCGGCGTCCTTGAGCTGCCCGTTGGAGCCGAAGTCCCGGCCTTGGGCGACCCGCCGGCCGTCCACGGCGGACAGCCGCGCGGCGAACGTGCCGGGCTCGGCGGCGTCGCCGCCGCGGCCGGTGGAGAAGGTGCCCGTCAGGTCCCAGTACTCGGCGGAGCGGAACGCGATCCGCTCGCGCTCCCGCTCGACGACGAGCCGGGTGGCCACGGACTGCACCCGTCCGGCGGACAGCCGGGGCATGACCTTCTTCCACAGGACCGGCGAGACCTCGTAGCCGTAGAGGCGGTCGAGGATGCGCCGGGTCTCCTGCGCGTCGACGAGCTTCTTGTTCAGCTCGCGCGGGTGGGCGACGGCGGCCCTGATCGCGTCCTTGGTGATCTCGTGGAAGACCATCCGGCGGACCGGGACCTTGGGCTTGAGGACTTCCTGAAGGTGCCAGGCGATGGCCTCGCCCTCGCGGTCCTCATCGGTGGCGAGGAAGAGCTCGTCCGACTCGGCCAGCAGTTCCTTGAGCTTCTTGACCTGGTCCTTCTTGTCGGCGTTGACGACGTAGACGGGCTGGAAGTCCGCGTCCACGTTCACGCCCAGGCGGGCCCAGGGCTCGCCCTTGTACTTCGCCGGGACCTCGGCGGCCCCGTTCGGCAGGTCACGGATGTGCCCGACGCTCGCCTCGACGACGTATCCGGGGCCGAGGTAGCCCTTGATCGTCTTCGCCTTGGCAGGCGACTCGACGATGACGAGTCGGCGGCCGCCCTGTGCGGTCTCGCTGGTCGGGGACAACTTCGCTCTTCTTCCGGTCGCAATCGGCATGGGAGTTGCGGTGACGCTGCGGAGTGTGACGGTACATCCCGCCCCCGTGTCAAACGGGGAAAGCCCGCAACGCCACTCGAACGGTAACCCGACAAGCGTCCTGTCTGCCGCCCGGAGCGTCGGACGCCACATCCGCCGCCTCCCGCGCCCCGCGCCGCACGGGGCGGCGGAGAAGCGGCGAAGAGACCGCGGACGAACGGCGGCGAAAGCCGGGAGCGACGCGTCGGAACCTGCTGGCAGGATGACCACCGCACGTCATCCGATCCGATCGTGCGCTCGATTTTCGCCATATTTCAGCCAATCACACACGGCAGGAGCTTTCCGCCCATGTCCGACCAGACCCCGTACGGGTACCCGCAGGGCCCGTACGGCCAGGCCCCGCAAGGGCAGCAGTCAGGTTACCCGCAGGCATCGCCCCCTTACACTCAGCAGCCCGGCTACGCCTACCCGCCGCCCATGGCCCCGGGCGCGCCGGGGATGTACATGGGTGACCCGAACGCCCCGTACGGCTACGACCCCTACGGGCGGCCCTACTCCGAGAAATCCAAGATCGTTGCCGGTGTTCTCCAGCTCTTCCTGGGCGGCCTGGGCATCGGCCGCTTCTACACCGGCCACACGGGCATGGCCCTCGGCCAGCTCTTCACCTGCGGCGGCCTGGGCATCTGGTCGCTGATCGACGGCATCATGCTGCTCACCGGCAACAACACCGACTCGGCGGGACGCCCGCTCCGTGGCTGAGAAGCCACGCCCCGGGGCGCGGGCCAGGATCCCGCGCGCCGCCCTCCACCCGGCCGCGGCACCGCTCGGGGCTCTCGCGGCCGGGGCGGCCGGAGCCGCGTATCTGTGGGGCACCGATCCGCACCGCCCCGGGCAGTGGCTTCCCCGCTGCCCGTTCCACTGGGCGACGGGACTGCTCTGCCCGGCCTGCGGCGGCACGCGCATGGCGTACGACCTGCTGCACGGAAACCTCGGCGCCGCGTTCCACGACAACGCGCTGCTGCTCCTTCTCGGCCTACCGGCGGCCTCGTACCTGTGCGTCCGCTGGCTCGTCGAGGGGCTGAAGGGCCGCCGCTACCGGCCGCGGCTCGGGCGGGGCGGAACGGCCGCGGTCCTGGGCACCGCGGTGATCTGGGCGCTGGTGCGCAACCTGATCTGACCGGATGACGCCGCGCGTCGGCTCATCGAACGGCTGGTTTCGGCCAACCGGCCACCTTCCGGATCACCTCATAAATCGTCACGTCCGCCCCGCCCCGCCCAGCCTGCGCTCTGTCACCGAATGATCACGATTACCGGCACGACACAACTTTGCGCGCGTCCCTGCGGTCTGCTTTATCGCCGCCGTACAGGCCCGTCCTCATCGACGGGCCGACGGCATTCACCGACCGCTCAGGAGTTCGCATGTCGTACCCCGCCCCGCCGCCCTACCAGGGGCCGCCGGCACCCTTCGGTTACGCCCCCAACGGGCAGCCGTACTCCGAGAAGTCCAAGATCGTGGCAGGCATCCTGCAGCTCTTCCTGGGCGGTCTCGGCATCGGCCGCTTCTACACCGGGCACGTGGGCATGGGCATCGCGCAGCTCCTCACGTGCGGCGGCCTCGGCTTCTGGGCCCTGATCGACGGCATCATCTTCCTCGTCAGCAACACCCGCACCGACAAGAACGGCCACGTGCTGCGCGGCTGACGTCCGGCGAGCACCACCGCCCCCGGAGGCGGCCCCGCCTCCGGGGCCGCTCCCCGTACGCCGCATGAACGCGGCGCCGTCAGGCGGAGCGCCTCACTCCGCCGGAGTCAGGAACCCCTGCTCCACGAGCAGCCTGATCGCCTCCGGCGTCCGGTCGCGCAGCAGGACCGGATCCTCCCCGACGAGCTGGGCGATGGCGTCGAGAATGCGGCCCGCGCTGAGAGTCCCGTCACAGACGCCGGCGAACCCGGCCCCCACGGTGTCGACCTTGGTGGCGCGGCGCATGCCCCGGTTCTGCCGCAGTACGACGTGCTCAGGATCCTCGGCGCCCGGCAGCCCGACCTGCTCCTGGACGACCTCGGGGGCGAGCCGGAAGCGGGCGCCGAGCAGCGCCGCGTCGTCGTGCGTACGGAGGAACGCCTGCCGCTCGAAGTGCGCGCGGATGCTCTCGCCCAACGGCTGCTCCACCGGATGCGGCCACTCCTCGGCGGTCACCGAGGGCCGCTCGGACCCCGACTTGTACAGCGTGATCCAGCCGAAACCGACCCCCTTCGTCCGCCGTTCCTCGAACTCCGCGAGCCAGGCGTCGTAGCGCGCCGCGTACTCCTCGGGCGTGGTGCGGTGGTCCCCCGCGTCGCGCAGCCACAGCTCGGCGTACTGGGCCACGTCCTGGACCTCCCGCTGGACGATCCAGGCGTCACAGCCGGCCGGCACCCAGGAGGACAGCCGCTCCCGCCAGTCCTCCCCCTCGACGTGCTGCCAGTTGGCGAGCAGCTGGCAGTAGCCGCCGTCGTTGAGCCGGTCCCCCGCCTGGGACACCAGCGTGCGGCAGAGGTCGTCACCGCCCATGCCGCCGTCCCGGTACGTGAGCCGGGCCCCGGGAGAGATGACGAACGGCGGATTCGAGACGATCAGGTCGTACGTCTCCTCGCCCACCGGCTCGAACAGCGACCCCTGGCGCAGGTCCGCCTCCGGCGCGCCGGAGAGCGCGAGCGTGAGCCGTGCGAAGCGCAGGGCGCGCGGGTTCAGATCCGTCGCGGTGACGCGGCCGGCGTGCTGGGCCGCGTGCAGCGCCTGGATGCCGGAGCCGGTGCCGAGGTCGAGGGCGCTCGCCACCGGCGTACGGACCGTGATGCCGGCGAGCGTGGTGGAGGCGCCGCCCACACCGAGGACGAGCTCCGAGCGGTCGATGCCGGACGGCCCCGCCCCGCCTCCGGCGATGCCGCCCGCGCCGCCGACCGCGCAGCCCAGGTCGGAGACGATCCACCAGTCCTGCCCCTCGGGGCCGCCGTAGGGGCGCACGTCGACGGCCGCCCGGACGGCGTCGCCGTCCCTGACCAGCCAGCCGTCGGCGAGGCAGTCCTCCAGGGGGAGCGCGGCGGCGGCCCTCGCGGCGGGGACGGACCGCTGCAACAGGAAGAGCCGGACCAGCGTCTCCAGCGGACCGTCCCCCCGGGTGGCGCGCAGGGCCGGGACGGTCTCGCTGCGCGCGAGGGCGGCGTAGGCGGGGGCACCCAGCAGCTCCAGCAGACCGTCGGCCGTGAAGGCGGCGGCGAGCAGGGCGTCTCTCAGCCGGGCGGTGCGCGCGGAGTCGAGGGATGCGTCGGCGGAAGGCAGCGTACTCACGGAACCATTGTCGGGGGCACCACTGACAATCCGTGACAGCCCGCCGCCTCCGCCCCGCGTCGGCTCCCCGAGGGGAGCGGCGTCAGACCTGAGCGGGCGGCACCGTCGCCGGAATCTTGCACGATTCCTGCTTCGCCATCGCCTGACCGGCCTCGCCCGACTGGAACTTCTTGAGCGCGTCGCCGCTCTTGCCGCTCAGCTTCCCGAGGTCGGCGGCCATGTTCTTCAGCCCCTCGGAGAACTTGGCCCGGTCGGATGTGTCGAGCGCGTCGACCTTCGTCTTCAGGGTCTTGTACGACGCGGAGAGGTCCTTGAGCGCCTTGACGGCGTCCTCCTGGTTGGCCTTGCCGTCGTCGACGGGCGGCGCGCCCGCGTTCTGCACGGACTGGGCGAGGGCGTTGTACGCGTCGACGTTGGCCTGGAAGGCGGCCGAGTCCGTCCGCTGGACCTTCTTCGAGTCCTCCTCCGTCCGCACGGAGGTGATCGAGGCGTTGGCCTGCTGGATCTTCTTGACCTGGGGCTGCATCGTGTCGCAGACGTTCTTGGCCCAGTCGTCGAGCTTCTTGCCCTTGTCCTCGCCGCCGCTGTCACACCCCGTCAGGGCCAGGACGAGCGCCGCCCCGCCGGACAGTGCGGCCAAAAGCTTCTTGTTCACCGGATCGGTCCCTTCAATGGCTCTCGGCCCCGGAACTTACACGTCCCACCGGCACGGCCCGCGAGCCGAGCATCCCATATGACCTCCTACCTCGCCATTTACGGCAATCTCGATGTGGCGTTCGCCGCGCCGGGACACGCCCGCCCGGGCGCGGCGACCGTTCGTCCGCCGCCACGCGTGGGCGGGACGGCGCGCGACCGGGACGGCCGGTGACGCACCGTCCGGGAGCCGCTCTCCGTCCCGCCCGCGCTCGCCAGGCGCCGCCGTCAGGACACCACCGCCGGATCGGTCGGCTGGGCCGAACGGTCGGTGCCCCCGTCGGGGGTGACGCTCCGCCGCTTCGACACGTACACGGCGGTGACGATCACCAGCGTGGCCAGCACCGCCACACCGATGCGCAACGGCCTGCTGGCGTCGGCGCCGTACGAGAACTTCACCACCGCCGGCGCGATGAGCAGCGCCACCAGGTTCATCACCTTGAGCAGCGGGTTGATGGCCGGCCCGGCGGTGTCCTTGAACGGGTCGCCGACCGTGTCGCCGATGACCGTGGCCGCGTGTGCCTCGCCGCCCTTTCCGCCGTGGTGGCCGTCCTCCACCAGTTTCTTGGCGTTGTCCCAGGCGCCACCCGAGTTGGCCAGGAACACGGCCATCAGCGTGCCCGCGCCGATCGCGCCCGCCAGGTACGAGCCGAGCGCGCCGACGCCCAGGGCGAAGCCCACCGCGATGGGCGCCATGACGGCGAGGAGCCCCGGAGTGGCCAGTTCGCGCAGCGCGTCCTTGGTGCAGATGTCGACCACGCGGCCGTACTCCGGCTTCTCCGTGTAATCCATGATCCCGGGGTGCTCACGGAACTGCCGCCGCACCTCGTACACCACCGAACCCGCTGACCGCGATACGGCGTTGATGGCGAGACCGGAGAACAGGAAGACGACGGCCGCCCCGAGGATCAGGCCCACCAGGTTGTTCGGCTGCGAGATGTCCAGGCTGAGGTTCATCTCGGTGCCCTTGGCCCCCACGTCCTGGACCGCCGTCCCGATCGCGTCCCGATACGAGCCGAAGAGCGCGGACGCGGCCAGGACGGCCGTGGCGATGGCGATGCCCTTGGTGATCGCCTTGGTGGTGTTGCCCACCGCGTCGAGCTCGGTCAGCACCTGCGCCCCGGCGCCCTCGACGTCCCCGGACATCTCGGCGATGCCCTGGGCGTTGTCGGAGACCGGGCCGAAGGTGTCCATCGCGACGATGACGCCCACCGTGGTCAGCAGGCCGGTGCCGGCGAGGGCGACGGCGAACAGCGCGAGCATGATGGACGTACCGCCCAGCAGGAAGGCCCCGTAGACGCCGAGGGCGATCAGCACGGCGGAGTAGACGGCCGACTCCAGCCCCACCGAGATGCCCGCGAGGACGACGGTCGCGGGGCCGGTGAGCGAGGTCTTGCCGATGTCGCGCACCGGCCGCCTGCCGGTCTCCGTGAAGTAGCCGGTGAGCTGCTGGATGAGGGCCGCCAGGACGATGCCGATGGCGACCGCGACCAGCGCCAGCACGCGGGGGTCGCCGCTGTGGCCGCTGATGGAGGGGTCGCCGAGGCCGTCCAGGTCCGCGTAGCTGGACGGCAGGTAGGTGTACACGGCCACCGCGACGAGCGCGAGGGAGATGACGGCCGAGATGAAGAAACCCCTGTTGATGGCCGTCATCCCGCTCCGGTCGGAGCGGCGGGGCGCCACCGCGAAGATGCCGATCATGGCCGTGACCACGCCGATCGCGGGGACGAGGAGGGGGAAGGCCAGCCCGGAGTCGCCGAACGCCGCCTTGCCGAGGATCAGGGCGGCGACCAGGGTCACGGCGTACGACTCGAACAGGTCGGCCGCCATGCCCGCGCAGTCGCCGACGTTGTCGCCCACGTTGTCGGCGATGGTGGCGGCGTTACGCGGATCGTCTTCGGGGATCCCCTGCTCCACCTTGCCGACCAGGTCGGCGCCCACGTCGGCGGCCTTGGTGAAGATGCCGCCGCCGACCCGCATGAACATGGCGAGCAGCGCCGCCCCGAAGCCGAAGCCCTCCAGCACCTTGGGCGCGTCGGCCGCGTAGACCAGCACCACGCAGGAGGCGCCCAGCAGACCGAGGCCGACGGTGAACATGCCGACCACGCCGCCGGTACGGAACGCGATCTTCATGGCCTGGTGAGAGGCGGTCGTGGCGTCCACGCCCGCGGCATTCGCCGGCTCCGGCCCTACGGGAGAACCAGGGGAGGCGGGAGTCGAAGCCGAGGCGGCAGGAGAGGCGGTGGAAAGCGCCGCCTCACGCGCCGCCGCGGCCACGCGCACATTACTGCGCACCGCGAGCCACATGCCGATATAGCCGGTGGCCGCGGAAAAGAGCGCACCGACCAGAAAAAATGCCGAACGCCCGAGGCGCTGCGACCAGTTGTCGGCCGGAAGGAGCATGAGGAGGAAGAACACGACCACGGCGAACGCGCCGAGCGTCCGCAACTGCCGGGCCAGGTAGGCATTCGCGCCTTCCTGTACAGCCGCGGCGATTCTCTTCATGTTCTCGGTACCTTCGCCGGCCGCCAGTACCTGCCGTACCAACACCACGGCCACGACGAGAGCCGCGAGGGCAACGGCCGCGATGACGATCACGAGGGCGCGGTTGCCGTCGGTGAGCTCGACGGCGAGATTCTGAGTGAAGACCACCTGTTCAGGGGTGAAGGGCCCCGCCATTCGTCCTCCTTGACGTTTGGCACATGGGCGCGCGGCCGGACCGTTCACACGGGACGGCCACCACGCTCAGGCGTCCTGAGCTCAAGATGGACGGATTGTAGGGAGCATGACGAGATCAAAACAGGGTGCCGCAAACGGAACGAGACTTCCCCAGTGGAGAATCCGTGGATGATCCGTACACTCGACGGGCCACGCGGTGAAGACCGGGAGAAGATCCGGAAATACCTTCCACCCGTTTCCGGCCCGGGAGCCCTTCCTTACCGGGCCCGCGAAAACCGCGTCCCGGTGGCCGGGAAAACGCGACAGAAAAGCGCGGGTAGACAAGCGAATTCCGCCATCAGCCGCGGCTACGGCGGATCCGGCAGTCCGCCTCTAGGCCGAACGACGGACGCGGGGCTACGGAAGCTACGGCAGAACGGCCGCGGGGGTCGTCGGCCAGCTCATACGGATGACGCCGCCGTTCTCGTCGGCGGACACCTCGACGTCGTCGACCAAGCCGCTGATGACGGCGAGACCCATGTCGTCCTCGCCCTCCGCGTCGTCGTGCTCGGCGGTCGTCGTCACCGTGGTGCCGCCGACCACGACCTCGGTGACGACCGGATGCGGCGCGTCGTCGCCCACCTCGATGGAGAACTTCTTCTCGTCCTCCGTGAGCCGGACGCGGACCGGGGAGGTGATGCCGCCGTTCCTGTGCAGCCCGACGGCGCGCGAGCACGCCTCGCCCACGGCGAGCCGCACCTCGTCCAGCACGGCCTCGTCGACACCCGCCCGACGCGCCACCGCCGCCGCCACCAGGCGGGCGGTGCGGACGTGCTCGGGAAGGGCACTGAAGAGCAGTTCGACGGTGGCCATCCCATCCCCCTCAGTCGTACACGTGCCCTCCCCCTCGCCTCCGGGGCAGGGCGACATCACGGAGGGACCGAGCGGCCTGCCCGGCGCCCCCGCGTACCAGTCTCCGGCGACCGTCAGTCGGTCGCCTGCACCGCGTCGTCGACCGAGGTGTGGATCGGGAACACCTTGGTCAGACCGGTGATACGGAAAATCTTGAGAATGCGCTCTTGGTTGCAGACCAGGCGCAGCGAGCCCTCGTGCGCCCGCACCCGCTTCAGGCCGCCGACCAGCACGCCGAGACCGGTCGAGTCGAGGAAGTCGACCCGCTCCATGTCCACGACGAGGTGGTAGCTGCCGTCGTTGACAAGCTCGACCAGCTGCTCACGCAGCTTGGGCGCGGTGTACACATCAATCTCGCCACCCACCTCGACAACCGTACGGTCGCCAACGGTCCGGGTCGACAGGGACAGGTCCACGGATCCTCCAGCACCTTGCATCGAGCGGTCGCCCCCCATGGATCGGCAGCCGCGATGGCATTCAATCACTTACCGGCAGGCGCGCACGACGCCTTGACGCCATTGTCCGTCACGCCAGTGACACACTCGATGTCGATGGCCCACGATCAACTCCCGCCGGAGGCGGGCGTACATCCCGCTCCCCGGGCGGTCCTCGACCGACTCGCCACCGGGGCAGGCCGGGCTGCACGCATCACTCATACGGAGCACTTGCCCCCTCGTCCCGGACGTCATGCCCCCTGGCCCGAGAAGATCCGGCCGGAAGTGACCGACGCCATCCGGGCCGCCGGTATCGCGCGGCCGTGGGCACACCAGGCGCTCATGGCCGAGCACGCGCTGCGCGGCGAATCGGCCGTGGTGGCCACCGGCACCGCCTCGGGCAAGTCCCTCGCGTACCTCGCGCCTGTGCTGAGCACCCTGCTGGACGGCTCCGAGGCCCCCAACGGCCGCGGTACCACCGCGCTGTACCTGGCCCCCACCAAGGCGCTCGCCGCCGACCAGCGACGGGCCGTGCAGGAGCTCGCCGCGCCCCTCGGCAAGGCCGTCCGCCCCGCCGTCTACGACGGGGACACGCCGTTCGAGGAACGCGAATGGGTGCGGCAGTACGCCAACTACGCGCTCACCAATCCCGACATGCTCCACCGTTCGATCCTGCCCTCGCACCCGCGATGGGCCTCCTTCCTGCGCGCCCTGCGCTACGTCGTCATCGACGAGTGCCACACCTACCGCGGCGTCTTCGGCTCCCACGTCGCCCAGGTACTGCGCCGGCTGCGCCGGCTCTGCGCCCGGTACGGCTCCGACCCCGTCTTCCTGCTCGCCTCCGCCACCGCCTCGGAGCCCGCCGCCGCGGCGACCCGCCTCACCGGGGTGCCCGTGGTGGAGATCACCGACGACGCCTCCCCGCGCGGCGAACTGGTCTTCGCCCTCTGGGAGCCGCCCCTCACCGAACTCCACGGCGAGCGGGGCGCGCCCGTCCGCCGCACCGCCACCGCCGAGACCGCCGACCTGCTCACCGACCTCGCCGTGCAGGGCGTACGCACCGTCGCCTTCGTCCGCTCCCGGCGTGGCGCCGAGCTGATCGCCCTCATAGCCCAGGAACGCCTGGCGGCCGTGGACCGCTCCCTCCCTTCCCGTGTCGCCGCCTACCGCGGCGGCTACCTGCCCGAGGAGCGCCGCGCCATCGAGCGCGCCCTCCACACCGGCGAACTGCTCGGCCTGGCCGCCACCACCGCCTTGGAGCTGGGCGTGGACGTGGCCGGGCTCGACGCCGTCGTGCTCTCCGGCTACCCCGGCACCCGCGCCTCGCTGTGGCAGCAGGCCGGCCGCGCGGGCCGCCGGGGCCAGGGCGCCCTCGCCGTCCTCGTCGCCCGCGACGACCCGCTGGACACCTACCTCGTGCACCACCCGGACGCCCTGTTCCGGCAGCCCGTGGAAGCCACCGTCCTCGACCCGGACAACCCCTACGTCCTGACGCCGCACCTGTGCGCGGCGGCCGAGGAACTGCCGCTCACCGAGGCCGACCTGTCACTCTTCGGCCCGGAGACGCGGAGCCTGCTCGCCCGGCTGGAACTCCGCAAGCTGCTGCGCCGCCGCGGCGCCGCCTGGCACTGGACCCGCCGCGAACGCGCCGCCGACCTCACCGGGATCCGCGGCGAGGACGGGCAGCCCGTCCGGATCGTCGAGGAGGGCACCGGGCGGCTGCTCGGCACCGTGGACGCGTCCGCCGCCCACACCACCGTCCACGAGGGCGCCGTCCACCTCCACCAGGGCCGCAGCTACCTCGTCCGGCACCTCGACCTGGACGACTCCGTCGCCTTGGTCGAAGAGGCCGACCCGCCCTACTCCACGACCGCGCGCGACACCACCACCATCTCCATCCTGGAGACCGCCAGGGAGATCCCCTGGGGGGACGCACGTCTCTGCTTCGGCTCGGTCGAGGTCACCAACCAGGTCGTCTCCTTCCTCCGTCGCCGGCTCATCACCAACGAGATCCTCGGCGAGTCCAAACTGGACCTGCCGCCGCGCACCCTGCGCACCCGCGCCGTGTGGTGGACCGTCACCGAGGACCAGCTCGACGACGCCCGCATCCCCCAGGAGGCCCTCGGCGGGGCCCTGCACGCCGCGGAGCACGCGTCCATCGGCATGCTGCCGCTCTTCGCCACCTGCGACCGCTGGGACATCGGGGGCGTCTCCGTCCCCCTCCACCCCGACACGCTCCTCCCCACCGTCTTCGTCTACGACGGCCACCCGGGCGGCGCCGGCTTCGCGGAGCGCGCTTTCCACACGGCCGCCCGCTGGCTCACCGCCACCCGCGAGGCCATCGCCTCCTGCGAATGCGACACCGGCTGTCCCTCCTGCATCCAGTCCCCCAAGTGCGGCAACGGCAACGACCCCCTCGACAAACGAGCCGCGATCCGCCTCCTCACCCGTCTGCTGACCGACGCCCCGAAGCCGACGGACGACTCGATGACAGGCGAACCGATGACGGAAGCCCCCACAGCGAGTCAAGCGCCGAACAGTTCAGCAGCGAACCGCCGCCCCACCACGACGACACCTGACGCCCCTACCTCCGACATTCCGCCCGAGACGGACGACAAGCCGTGACAGACCGTTCGCGGCGAGCCCGCCCGGACGGCGTCCTGTTCGTCCACCGGGGGCGCGGGGCACCGGACGACTGCCCCGCCCGGCACATGAACCAGGCTGTGCGCCCCGGAACCCAGGGAGTTGTGGGCGGTCCGCCTTCTGCCGATCCCAGCGGTATCCCGGCGATAGGTTCGGAAGCCGCCGGGACGGAGCCCGCCCGCGTCCGGCCGCCGACAGCCCCGCAACCATCCGCCCCGAAAACGGACTCACCGACCCCGCGCCACCGGCCCGAAACGACGTGCCGATGGCGATCACCAAGCCCCGCCCTCACGGCCTCCTCTCCCCCGCTCCCGCGTGCGAGGCCGCTCCCGCGTCCGCTCGGCCCCCTGGTCCCGCTCGGGCTCCGGTACCGGCTTCGCCTTCCGCCGACGTGGCGGGACCCGCCCGAGAGCGCACCCTGACGGTGTAGGGACCCACTCCCGCCTCGGCCGCCACCTCGGCTGTCTCGCCCGACACGACGCAGCCCACCACGGCCGCCCGCTGCGCCTCGGCGACGCGTCGTGCGAAGCCACAGGCCGTCTCCTGGCCTCGCAAGGCGTGGTCGGCGGCGGCCAAGGCCGCCAGGTCCGCCGCGCCGCCGGCGCGGTGCCGGGCCAGTACCGCCTGGCTCATGGCCAGCAGAGCCAGGAACACCGCGCACAGCGCCGCGACGGCTACCGCAGTCCAGACCGTGGCGGAGCCCCCGTCTCCGCCGGTTTCCCGGCCGGTCCACGGCCGGTCAGCGCACTGTCTCCTCCGCAAGGGCCACCGCCTCTCCGCCGAGCCGGACGGCGAGCGGTCCCGGGCCGGCCGCCCGGGCCTCCACCCGCACTCTCACCAGATCCCCTTCCCTGGTCAGCTCGATCCGGGCGCCGGTGGGCGCCGCCGACCGAGCGGCGGCGACCACCGAGGGCCCCGGGTCGGACCGGGCCGCCGCGCGGGCCCCGGCCCGCGCGGCGTCCACGCATTGGAGCTGCGCCGCGGCTGCCGTCAGGCCCCAGATGAGGGCCGTCCCGACCAGCACCAGCGCCGGCAGCACCATCGCGGCCTCGGCGGTGACCTGACCGTCGTCAGAACGCCGCATGAAGCCCCTTCTCGATCAGGGCCTGCAGCGCCGCGCTCACGGCACCGCTGGTGACCACCTTGTAGAGCACCGCCGCCAGCGCACAGGCCGCGAGCGTGCCCACCGCGTACTCGGCCGTCGTCATACCGGATTCGCCCTCCGACCTCGTCCGGCACCGGATCAGCGTCCACCACCGCATGTCCATCTCCACCCCTTCGTTCGTGTTTTCCTCTCCGGGCCCTTCGCCCGGACGATTTCGTGTGCCGGCTTCATCACCGGCTCGTTCGCCCACCCACCGGTGCCGCCCACTCGTTCGCCGCGCGGTGCGGTCACCGGCCGGTCAACAACCCGCTCGCCAGCCCGATCACCATCGGTACGACCCCGACCGCGAGGAAGGCCGGGAGGAAGCACAGACCCAGAGGCGCCGTGGCCAACACCCCTGCCCGTCTCGCCCTGGCCGCCGCCGTACGCCCCTGCTCGGCCCGCAGCCGGCCGGCGAGCCGCGCCATGGTGTCCACTGCCGGCACCCCGGTCGCCTGCGCCCGTTCCAGGCAGAGGGCCAGCGTCCGGGCGCCCGGCAACTCACCGAGCCGCCCCCAGGCGGCCACCGGATCCCCGCCCATGCGCACTTCGGCGGCGCAGCGGGCCAGCCGGTCACCGACCGGTCCACCGAGAGAGCCGCCGACCGCTTCGGCCGCTTCCCCCGGCCCCGCACCGGCCGCAAGGCACGCCGCCAGCAGGTCGGCCGCCAGCGGTAGGTGCCGCAGCACCTCGTCCGCCGGGAGGTCCGTGCGCGCCGCGGCGGCCCGTGCCGCCTTCCCCCGCCACCACCACATGCCGCCGGCGGCGGCCGGGCCGAGGACCCAGCCTCCCGGGCCGTCGACCAGCATGAGCCCCAAGACCCCCGCCACGACCGTCGGCAGCGCCCTTCCGGTGACCGTCGGGCTCCTTGACCACTGCCGGAACCGGTCGAGTCCTCGCGTGCCGTGGCGCTCTGAGCCCGCTTGCAGGACCCCGGCCGTACGCCGTCGGGCAGCACTCCGCCGGTGGGCCTTCCGTAACGCCGCCACCGCGCCGGCCGCGGCGATCACCAGGACGACGGCCAGCGCTGTGGCCGGGCCGAGTGACCGGATCCCCTCTCCGCTCGCGTCGGTCACGGACCTTCCCCTCCTCCGGCCGCCGCCCGCACGATGCGTCGTGTCCAGGCCAGGCCCGCGCCTTCCAGGGCCCCGCCGAGTGCGAGGCAGCCGAGGCCGGCCGGCGTGTGCAACAGCACCCGCAAGGGATCGGCGCCCAGGGCAGCTCCCATGGCCAGAGCGACGGCGGGCAGCAGGGCGAGCATCACGGCGGTGGACCTGGTCCCGGCCAGTTGCGCCGCCAGCTCCTCCCGCTGGTCGCGCTCGACGGACAGGGCTTGCCCGACCCGTTCGAGCCCAGACGCGAGCCCCGCGCCACCATCGACCGCGGCCTGCCAGCAGGCGGCCACTCCCGCCAGTCCTTCCGCGCCTTCCTGCCGGCCCGCCTCCCGCAGCGCGGCGGGGACGTCACCGCCGAAGCGCGCGGCCGCCGACACAGCGGCCCAAGCCGGCCCCAGGGCCTCGCCATCGAAGGCCCGCACCGCCTCACCGGGCTGCCGCCCGGCCCGCAGCTCGCCCGCGACGGACCCGCACAACTCGATCACGGCCTCGGTCCGCCGCTCGCGGGCGCGTCGGCGGGCCCGGGCGCGCAGCCGGCGTCTCACCAGCGGCACCGCCGCCACCGCCGCGAGCGGGGGAAGGGGGGAGTCGCCCCACAGGCCGACCAGACATCCCACGGGGAGGCACAGCAACTCCCTCCTGTGTCGCGCCGCTTCCACCAGTCGGCCGATTCCCGCGCGGATCCGTGCCGGCAGGGCGCAGTCCCAGGGCCCCGGATGGCCGGTACCGGCGAGAACGACCCTGACGCGCCGGACTTCCTGTCCGCGCCGCGCCAGAGCTCGCGCCATCAGGGCGGCACCGAGGAGCAGGGCGGCTACGAACGCCGGCTGCGTCACCGCGCCCGGCGCCGTCATGACAAGGCTCCGTTCGTATCGGGCCGGGCACCGGGGTGTCCGGGGACAGACCCACCGCGCCCGCACAACGCCATCAACCGCGCCCATCCCGCGCCGCGTTCGAAGCCACCAGGCCCCCATAGGGCGGCCGGTACGGTCGTCACGAATCCGGCCGGATCCCGGTCCAGAACGTGCACCTCGGCGACTCTGCGGCGACCGTCGCGGCCTCGCGTCAGATGGATGACCACCGACAGCGCCGCCGCCAACTGGCTGTGCAGGGCCACCCGGTCCAGCCCGGCCGTGGACCCGAGAGCCTCCAGGCGGGCCGGCACGTCAGCGGCGGCATTGGCGTGAACGGTGCCGCATCCGCCTTCGTGGCCCGTGTTCAGCGCCGCCAGCAGGTCGGTGACTTCCGGGCCCCGCACTTCGCCGACGACGAGGCGGTCAGGCCGCATGCGGAGCGCCTGCCGGACCAGATCGCGCAAGGTCACCCGCCCGGTGCCTTCCTGGTTGGCGGGGCGGCTCTCCAGCCGTACCACGTGCGGGTGGTCCGGGCGGAGTTCGGCGGAGTCCTCGGCGAGGACGATCCGCTCGTCCGGGGCGACGAGGCCCAGCAGGCTGGAGAGCAGGGTGGTCTTTCCCGAACCCGTGCCGCCACTGATCAGGAAGGAGAGGCGGGCGTCCAGCACCGCCCGGAGGAGCCACTGGCCGCTGGGCGGGAGCGTGCCGGCCGCGGCCAGTTCGTCCAGCGTGAAGGCCCGGGGGCGGACGACGCGCAGGGAGAGGCAGGTCGATCCGACGGCCACCGGGGGCAGGACGGCGTGCAGGCGCGTACCGTCGGGCAGTCGCGCGTCCACCCAGGGGCGGGCGTCGTCGAGCCGTCGGCCGGCGACGGCCGCGAGGCGCTGTGCGAGCCGTCGGACGGCCGTGGCGTCGGGGAAGGAGACGTCGGCCAACCGCAGCCCGGCGCCGCGGTCCACCCAGACGCGGTCGGGGGCGGTGACGAGGACGTCGGTGACGTCCGGCTCGGCGAGGAGCGGCTCCAACGGTCCGGCGCCGACGAGTTCGGAGCGCAGCCGGGAGACGATGTTCAGCACTTCCGTGTCGCCCAGGAGGCGGCCCTCCTCGCGCAGGGCTTCTGCGACCCGTGCGGGCGTGGGGTCGGCCCCCGCGCCTGCCAGTCGCAGCCGTACGGCGTCCAGCAGGGCGGTGTTCACGCCGACGCCTCCGATCCTTCGGGCAGGGCGCGGGCCCAGAACTCCGCGCAGAAGGCGGCCAACGGCCCCTGCTCGACTCCGCCCGGAGGGCGGCCGGCGATCAGCGCTTGGGCGAGCCCGGGCTCCTGGGGCACCTCGCCCGCGAGGGGAAGGCCCAAGAGCTGTGCGATCTCCTCGCCGTCGAGCCCCGGCCCGCACGGACCTCGCACGACCAGCCGGAGATCGCCCATCATCAGGTGGATGGCCGACGCGACGCGGTGGGCGGCGCCGACGGCGCGCAGCTCGGAGGGGACCACCAGCAGGCCCAGGTCCAGTTGCCGGAGGACCTCCACCGCGGAGCCGTCGGTGCCACGCGGGAGGTCCACGACCACCACACCTCCGCGCCTGCGAGCGGCCGCGAGGACGGCGCGCACGGCCTCGGGCGGTACCTCACGGTCTCCGCGGTCCCAGCTCAGCAGGCGCAGGCCGTGCGGTTCGGGCAGTACCTCCTCCAGGGCCCGGCCCGCCATCCGGCCCCGGGACCCCGCGAAGGCGGGCCATCTCAGCCCGTCGACCCGTTCGGCCCCCAGCAGGACGTCGAGGCCGCCGCCGAAGGGATCCGCGTCGACCAGCATCGTCCGTCTGCCGGTCCGGGCCGCCCCGATGGCCAGGGCGCACGCGAGCGTGCTGGCTCCGGCGCCGCCCCTGCCGCCGATCACGCCGACGGTGAGCGCCGGCCGGCCCGCGGCCTCCACCGAGTCGGCGATCCGGTCGACGAGCCAGCCCTCCTCGTCGGGAAGCAGTACGACGTTCCGGGCGCCGACGAGGACGGCCCGCCGCCAGAGGTCCGGATCGGCGGGCTCCCGGCCGACGAGCACCACGTCCTCCCGGTGCGGGAGGCCCGACAGCCGGTCGGCGCAGTCGCCGCCGACGAGCACCAGGGGCGCCCGGTCCCAGGCGCCGCGACGGGCGGGCGTCCCGTGACTCACCTCCGGCAGCGCCCCCGCGGCCGCGCACAAACGCAGCAGATCGTCGAGCAAGTCCTCGTCCTCGGTGGCAATCAAAGGCCCGCCCGGCACGGCGGTGGCCCGCCGCCAATCGGATGTCTTGGGTCCGGTCACGGCCCCTCCCCCTTCTCCAGCACGCCCCATGGCGCGCTCTCGCATCCGCGGTCATCGCGGAACTCGTGGGGAATCACCGTGCGGTAGCGCGGAAAATGGTGTGGATCTTGGTGAAAAGCTGTGGATAACTCACCGGTTGTGGATATCCCGCTCACCTATACCGGTGACTTCTCCACGCAGCATGGCGATTACGCACAGTTACGAGCAGCCTGGAGGGGGAACAGGCGCCGCGCGGCGCCCACAGGGGATGAGGGAGGCCCGGGATGACACACGAAACGCGTCCGGACATGCGACGACCCCCGCCGGGGGGGAGAGCGGGGGTCGTCCCCACGGCCGACTCGGGGGGGGAGGAGTCGGACCGGGTTAGACACGGTCGCGAACGATCCGTGACTTCCATGGTGTACCCGAGAGGCTTCTCAGGCAAACCCACACGCCTCAGCTTACGCCGAATGGAGGGCCCCTATGCTCGGCGACGTGGAAAACCACTCCTCTCGCCGAACGGCCGCCTTCTTTGATCTGGACAAGACGGTCATTGCCAAGTCGAGCACGCTCACCTTCGGCAAGTCCTTCTACCAAGGCGGTTTGATCAACCGACGCGCCGCGCTGCGCACGGCATACATCCAGTTCGTCTTCCTCTTGGGCGGGGCCGACCACGAGCAGATGGAACGGATGAGGAAGTACCTGTCCGAGCTCTGCCGCGGCTGGAATGTCCACCAAGTCCGCGAGATCGTCGCCGAGACCCTCCACCGGCTCATCGACCCGATCATTTACGACGAAGCCGCCTCACTCATCGAGGAACACCATGCCGCCGGGCGGGACGTGGTGATCGTCAGCACCTCGGGAGCCGAGGTCGTCGAGCCCATCGGCCGGCTGCTCGGCGCGGACCGCGTCGTCGCCACCCGGATGGTCGTCGAGGACGGCGTCTTCACCGGCGAAGTGGAGTACTACGCGTACGGCCCCACGAAAGCCGAAGCCGTACGGGAGCTCGCCGCGTCGGAGGGGTACGACCTCGCGGGCTGCTACGCGTACAGCGACTCGGCGACCGACCTGCCCATGCTGGAAGCCGTCGGCCACCCGCACGCCGTCAACCCCGACCGTGCCCTGCGTCGCGAGGCCGCGGCACGGGGATGGCCGGTGCTCACTTTCGACCGGCCCGTCCGGCTCAAGCAGCGGGTAGCCGCTCTGCGCATGCCGTCCCGCCCCGCCCTGATCGCGGCGGCCGCGCTCGGCGCCGCCGTGACGGCCGCCGGTCTGTGCTGGCTGGCCGGCCGCCGTCGCCCGCCTGTGCCGAGCATCCGTAATGCCCGTCTTTGAAGGTAAAAGTAAAGAAGTGCGCCCCCGCCTTCCGCTTGAGCGGCGGGCGGAGTAAAAAGGAGTCAACGGCCCGCGAGACCAGGGACATCCGGGAGGATGCCCATCACGCAACACGGCCCACGGACCGAAAGCATGAACGCCGGGCACCCACGCGACGCCGACCCGTCGAATACGGGCCTGTCGCACCAGGCGGAGCAAAGTACCCCCGCCTGATGGACGCATTTCGTGCACGCACTGGTAACCGGGCGGACATGCCAGCGGCGGTACCAAAGCAGGACCGGTACCGCCGCATTCCTGTTCGCAGCCGGCCGGCCCGGACGGGCCGAGCCCCCGAGGGGCGAGCGGCGTCCGCGGCTCAGGCGGCGCCGCGCTGCAGGGCCTCGCACACGGCCGTCGTCTCCCGCACTCCCAGCTCGGCCGCCCGGCCGCAGTGGGCGATCCAGCCCGCCACCCCGTCGGGCGTACCGGAGACATAGCCCGCCAGAGCGCTCACATAAGCCTCGCGCCCCAGCTCCGCGTGGCCGACCTCCGCCGGGCAGATCGACTTGGGATCGAGCCCGCTGCCGATCAGCACGATGCGTTCCGCCGCCCGCGCCACCAGGCCGTTGCACGAACCGAACGGCCGCAGGGCCAGCAGCTCACCGTGCACCACGGCCGCCGTCACCAGGGCGGGCGCCTCCGTTCCCGCGATCAGCAGGCCGGCCAACCCCTCCAGGCGGCCCGACACCTCGTCCGCGTCGGGCAGCGGCAGGTCGAGGAGCGGCTCGTCGACGGACTCCCCCCGCAGCCGCGGCCGCCCCACCGCGTCGTCGGGCTGCGCGCCACCCGCGGCCACCAGGTGCAGCCGGGCCAGGACGCGCAGCGGGGACTGCCGCCACACGCTCAGGAGCTGTCCCGCCTCGGCGGTCAGGCGCAGGGCGGCCCCCACCGTGCGCGGCTCCCCCTCGCCCCCGAAGTCGGTGCGGCGGCGCACCTCCTCGAGCGCCCAGTCGGCGCCGGAGAGCGCGGCCGACCCGCGAGCACCCCGGAGGGCGGCCTCGGACGTCACCTCGTTGCTGCGTCGGCGCATCACCCGGTGGCCGTACGCGCGGTCCACCGCCTTGCGCACGGACTCCACGGATTCGGCGACACCCGGGAGGGAGCCCAGAGAGGCCAGGGGATCGGCAGTCGTACTCATGGGTCCGACACTACGCACTTCCGCCTTACACCCCCCGAAGGAGTGGTCTTCTTCACTCACCGCTCTCACTCCACGCACCCCCGCACCTACTCTTGGTGAGCATGAAGATCGCATTCGTAGGCAAGGGCGGCAGCGGCAAGACCACGCTGTCCTCGTTGTTCATCCGCCGGCTCGCCGCCCACCGGGTCCCGGTCATCGCCGTGGACGCCGACATCAACCAGCACTTGGGGGCGGCGCTCGGGCTGGACGAGGCGGAGGCGGCCGCCCTGCCCGCGATGGGTGCGCACCTTCCGCTGATCAAGGACTATCTGCGCGGCACCAACCCGCGCATCGGCTCCGCCGACACCATGATCAAGACCACGCCTCCCGGTGAGGGTTCCCGGCTGCTCCGCGTCGACGAGGACAACCCGGTCTACGCGGCCTGCGCGCGGCCGGTCGCGCTCGACGACGGGGCGTCCGTACGGCTCATGGCGACCGGCCCGTTCACCGAGTCGGACCTGGGTGTCGCCTGCTACCACTCCAAGGTGGGAGCCGTGGAGCTGTGTCTCAACCACCTGGTCGACGGGCCGGGCGAGTACGTCGTGGTGGACATGACGGCGGGCAGCGACTCGTTCGCCTCGGGGATGTTCACCCGCTTCGACGTGACGTTCCTGGTGGCGGAGCCCACCCGCAAGGGGGTGTCGGTCTACCGCCAGTACAAGGAGTACGCCCGGGACTTCGGGGTCTGCCTGAAGGTGGTGGGTAACAAGGTGCAGGGCCAGGACGACCTGGACTTCCTCCGCGAGGAGGTCGGGGACGACCTGCTGACCACCTTCGGCCACTCCGACTGGGTACGGGCCATGGAAAAGGGCCGACCGCCCCTCTTCGAGCTGCTCGAAGGGGCCAACCACCAGGCGCTGGGCACTCTTCACGAGGCGGCTGACGCGGCGTACGAGCGGCGGGACTGGCAGCGCTACACCCGTCAGATGGTGCACTTCCACCTCAGGAACGCCGAGAGCTGGGGCAACGCGAAGACGGGTGCCGACCTGGCGGCCCAGGTCGACCCCGCCTTCGTCCTCGGGGAGCGGATGACGGCTACTCCGCAGCCGGCCTGACCAGGACCGGCCTGATCCGCTTCGGCTTGTCGTCCTCCTCGTCGTCGTCACCCTGGGAGCTCTCGTACGGCTCGTGCGTCGAGGGCTCCTGGGAGGACGGCGCGTGCCACGAGGGCAGGTGCGGGGCGGGCTGACGCGGTGCGGTCGACCGCGCGTCGCCGAGGTGGGCCCAGCCGCCCCTCGGCGCCTCGCCGACCTCCAACCGACGGAGTTTCGCCAGCACATCGGGATCCTGCGCGTCCAGCCAGTCGGCCAGTTGCTTGAAGGAGACGCAGCGCACGCCTTCCTTGGTGCAGACGCGGGCGATGACGCTCTCGACGGCCTTCATATAGATGCCGCCGTTCCAGGATTCGAAGTGGTCGCCGATGAACAAGGGAGCCCGGTTGCCGTGGTACGCCCGGTCGAAACCGGCCAGCAACCCGTCGCGCATCTGGCGCCCCCAGGCCTCGCGCCGTGAGGGGTCGCCCTTGGTGGTACCCGACTGGTTCGCCAGGAAGTTGTAGTCCATCGACAGGGTTTCGAAGCCCCGGCCGGGTACGGGCACATCCTGGAGCGGGAAGTCCCACAATCCGCCGATCTTCGACGGCCAGACCTGCCGGCCGCCGGCCGAGCTGGCGTCGTAGCGGAAGCCCAACGACCGCGCCGCGGTGACGAGATTGCGCTGCCCCTCCAGGCAGGGGGCACGTCCGCCGACCAGTTCCTTGCCGTAGTCGAAGGGCAGCGGGGGCTCGTTCTTCAGTCCGGCGTTGGTCTTCCAGTTACGGACGAACGACACGGCCTGCCGGATCTCGCTCTTCCACTCCGCCGGCGACCACGTGCCCACGCCCCGGTCCCGGCCGCAGAAGTGGCCGTTGAAGTGGGTACCGATCTCGCTGCCGTCCAGCCAGGCGCCCCGGAGCTGCTCCACGGTGTCACGCACGCCCCGCACGTCGTTGAAGCCGATGTCCGAGGCGCCGGCGGCGTGTTGGGGCGGTTCATAGAGGGTGCGCTTGCTCTCGGGGAGCATGTAGACGCCGCTGAGGAAGTACGTCATCGTCGCGTTGTACTTCTTGCCCACCTTGCGGAAGTGCGAGAAGAGGCGCTGACCGTCCTCACCCGCGCCGTCCCAGGAGAAGACGACGAACTGCGGCGGCTTCTCACCGGGCGCCATCCGCCGGGGTTTCGGCTGCCGGGGCTGAGGCCCGGTGTCGGCGGTGGAGCCGTCGCCGAGGAGGCGGACCGGCCGCTCGACGGTGTTGGGACCCGGGGCCGCCTGAGGGCCGGCCGCCTCCGGGGGGCCGGTGCCCGAGCAGGCCGCGGTTCCCGTCGCCAGCGACAGCGCGGCGAGCGCGCCCAGTGTGTATCTCCATGCAGCCGCCATCAGGCACCTCACCTTTCGACCCGCTCGGCCGGTCCCTCGGGGGCGTTCGAACGCCCTGAGTCGCCGTCAACCTCGCACGCGCGAAGGGAATTAAAAAGTATGACAAGCAAATAAAAGTGCATATTCACCTGATGGGAGGAAGCTCCCGCTTGACTCCTGTCTGCCCCTTCCCTGGCTCTTTACTCAGCATTACGATTCATTTACCGAGAGTTGCCATTGCGTTGCTCTCGGCCGAGCGCTCCCGCCGGCCGCCGATGACAAGACGGGACCGACATGCACGTTCAGCCGAGCGATCCGCCCCGGGCCGACCAGCGGCCCGACGACGGCCACGCCGATCGGCCACGCCGCGCGGCATGGCAGCGGGATCTGGTGCGCTCCCTGGCCATGGCCCTGGCCGCCGCCCCGCTCTGCCTCGGGCTCGCCTTGGCGGCGGGCGCGCCGCCGGGGGCGGGGCTGGTCGCGGCGGCGGTCGCAGGTCTGGTCGTGGGCGGTCTGGGACGGGCGCCCTTCCGGGCCGGGGGCCCGGCCGTCGCGCTGGTGGCGGTCACGGCGGAGCTGACCCAGCGCTACGGCTGGCGGGCCACCTGTGCGATCACCGTGCTGGCCGGGCTGGTCCAGCTCGCCCTGGGCGCCGCGCGGCCGGCCCGGGTGGCATCGGTGGCCGCGTCCGGGATCGCGCACGGAGCGCTGGCCGGGCTGGGGCTGGTGGTGGCGGCGGGGCAGTTGCGGCGCGTCCTGGGCGCGGAGGGCACCGAGGCGGACGGCTTGGGGAACCTGACGGCGTTTCCCGCGGAGTTGACGCGCCCGGGACTCACGGAGGCCTTGGTCGGCGGCCTCACCATCGGTGTCCTGCTCATCTGGCGGAGACTGCCGGGCCGGGCCGGCCGCTGGGCGGGAGCCGTTCCGGCCCCGCTCGCGGCGGTGGCCGTGGTCACCGCCGCGAGCGCGGGGCTGCGGCTGCCGCGAGTCGACCTGACCGGGTGGGAGACGCACGCCCTGCCCGCGCTGCCGTCCGGTCCCGTTCTCGCGGTGGCCTCGGCGGTGCTCGGCGTGGCGCTCGTGGCGGGCATGGAGACGCTGGTTCCGGCGGGCGACGGCCGGCCGCCGGAGCGGCCGAGCCGGGAGCTGATCTGCCATGGAGCGGCCACCACGGTTTCCGGCCTGCTGGGAGGGCTGCCGGTGGTCGGCGGCGCGCTCCGGGCCGGCGCCCCGGGGGACGGGAAGCGGCGGGCGGGCTCCCGGACCTCCCTGGTGTTGTACGGGCTCTGGGTGCCGCTCGGCGCTCTGCTCTTCGCGACCGCTTTGGAACGGATCCCGCTGGTCGCGCTCTCGGCGCTGGTCATGGCGGCCGGGGTACGGCTGGCCCGGCACGCCCATGTCCACCGGCCCCGCGGCCGCGCGGCCGGGCCCGCCTACCTGGTCACGCTCGCGGCGGTCGCGCTGTTCGGCGTGGTGCCGGGGCTGGCGGCCGGGGCCGCGGTACCGGCCGTCATGGCGGTGTGGCGAAGGTCCCGGGCGGGCGGCACGGCGGAGGAGGGGCTCCCGGACGGACGGCCGGGGCTCGCGGATCGGTCGGAGCGCGAAGAGCGGCTCGACGAGCGGCTCGACAAGCGGTTCCCAGAGCGGCCGGAGTGTGACGAGCGACCGGAGGCACAGCCCCGGCTGGCACCCGGACGAGCCGCCGGACGGCCGTCCGAGCCCGCGCCCGAGCCCGGTGTCGCGTCCACCGTCGGCCGGCCGTGGACGTCCTGGCGTCATCACCACTTCACCCGGCCGGTTTCCCTCCCTGTCGGCGGCCCCGGCGGGCGGCAGTTGATCGGTGGGGTCAGCGCGTTCCAGCGGGACACCGCGCCGCTGGTCCGCGACGAGTTGGCACGGCTCGCCCGGGAAGGTCAGAGCCCCAGCCAGCTCTTTCTGACCTGCGCCGACTCACGCCTGGTGACCAGCATGATCACGTCCAGCGGGCCCGGGGACCTGTTCACCGTCCGGAACGTCGGCAACCTCATGCCCCCGCCGGACGGCGACTCCTCGTGCGACTCGGTGGCCGCGGCGGTGGAGTACGCCGTCGAGGTACTGAAGGTCGGGAGCATCACCGTCTGCGGACACTCCGGCTGCGGGGCGATGCAGGCGCTGCTGGAGGCCGAGCCGCCCCTCGCGTCGTCCCGCCCGGGGCCGGCGCGCGGCCCCAAGGCGGTCGCGGGTCCGGAGACCCCGCTCGTCCGCTGGTTGCGGCACGGCCGGCCCAGCCTGGCGCGGATGCAGCGCATCGGACGGCTCGGGCGCGGGGAAGTGGCGCTCGCCGACCGGCCGGTGGCGGACGACGTCGAGCGGCTCGCCCTCGTCAACGTCATGCAGCAGCTCGACCACCTGCGGGCGCATTCCTGTGTCGCCCGGCGGGAGGCGGAGGGCACCCTCCACCTCCAGGGCATGTACTTCCACGTGGGCGAGGCCCAGGCGTACGTCCTGGACCAGCGGTCCCGTACCTTCGCGGCCGTCCGGCCGGAAGTGCTCGGGCCGGAGGTGCTCGATGCCGTCTGACCTCGCACGACCGCCGGCCACCCTCCCGATACAGGTCTAAACCATTCAATCGCCGACACCCCTTGTCAGGGCGTGCCCGGGGCTGGTGAGCTATGCCCGGGACGCAACGAGCCCCCTGGGAAAGGGAGATGTCGTGAGCAACGAAAGCCTGGCCAACCTTCTGAAGGAGGAGCGCCGCTTCGCACCGCCTGCCGGCCTGGCCGCACAGGCCAACGTCACCGCGGAGGCCTACGAGCGGGCGCGGGCCGACCGGCTGGGCTTCTGGGCCGCGCAGGCACGCCGCCTGTCCTGGCACACCGAGCCGACCGAGACCCTGGACTGGTCGAACCCCCCGTTCGCCAAGTGGTTCGCCGACGGCAAGCTCAACGTGGCGTACAACTGCGTGGACCGCCACGTGGAGAACGGCCTCGGCGACCGGGTGGCCCTGCACTTCGAGGGCGAGCCGGGCGACACCCGCTCGATCACCTACGCCGAGCTCCAGCGCGAGGTCTCCAAGGCCGCCAACGCCCTGACCGAGCTGGGCGTCCGGGCCGGTGACCGCGTCGCCATCTACCTGCCGATGATCCCCGAGGCCGTCGTCTCGATGCTCGCCTGCGCCCGCATCGGAGCCCCGCACTCGCTCGTCTTCGGCGGCTTCTCGGCCGACGCCCTCGCCACCCGCATCGAGGACGCGGACGCGCGCGTCGTCATCACCGCCGACGGCGGTTACCGCCGCGGCAAGCCGTCCCCGCTCAAGCCGGCCGTCGACGAGGCCCTGACCCGTCCGGGCACGGAGAACGTCCGCAGCGTCCTCGTCGTCCGCCGCACCGGCCAGGAGGACGTCGCCTGGACCGAGGGCCGCGACGTGTGGTGGCACGACCTCGTCGAGCGCCAGTCGGACGAGCACACGCCCGAGGCGTTCGACGCCGAGCACCCGTTGTTCATCCTGTACACCTCGGGCACCACCGGTAAGCCGAAGGGCATCCTGCACACCACCGGCGGCTACCTCACCCAGGTCTCGTACACCCACCACGCGGTCTTCGACCTCAAGCCGGAGTCGGACGTCTTCTGGTGCACCGCGGACGTCGGCTGGGTGACCGGCCACTCGTACATCGTCTACGGCCCGCTCAGCAATGGCGCCACGGAGGTGCTGTACGAGGGCACGCCGGACACCCCGCACCGGGGCCGCTGGTGGGAGATCGTCCAGAAGTACGGCGTCACCATCCTCTACACCGCGCCGACCGCGATCCGCGCCGCCATGAAGTGGGGCGACGACATCCCGGCCAAGTACGACCTCAGCAGCCTGCGCGTGCTCGGCTCGGTGGGCGAGCCCATCAACCCCGAGGCGTGGGTCTGGTACCGGGAGCACATCGGCGCCGGCACCACCCCCGTCGTCGACACCTGGTGGCAGACGGAGACCGGCGGCATCATGATCAGCCCGCTGCCGGGCGTCACCGAGACCAAGCCCGGCTCGGCCCAGGTGCCGCTCCCCGGCATCGCGGCGACCGTGGTGGACGACGACGCCAACGAGGTGCCGAACGGCTCCGGCGGCTACCTCGTCCTCACCGAGCCGTGGCCCTCCATGCTCCGCACGATCTGGGGCGACGACCAGCGCTTCCTGGACACGTACTGGTCCCGCTTCGAGGGCCGTTACTTCGCGGGCGACGGCGCCAAGAAGGACGAGGACGGCGACATCTGGCTGCTCGGCCGGGTGGACGACGTCATGCTGGTGTCCGGGCACAACATCTCCACCACCGAGGTGGAGTCGGCGCTCGTCTCGCACCCCAAGGTCGCCGAGGCCGCGGTCGTCGGCGCGACGGACCCCCAGACGACCCAGGCGATCTGCGCCTTCGTCATCCTGCGCGGCGAGGCCGACCTCGGCGAGGAAGAGAGCGCCGCGCTGGTCGAGGAGCTGCGGGCGCACGTGGGCAAGCAGTTGGGCCCCATCGCCAAGCCCAAGCGGATCCTGCCGGTGGCCGAGCTGCCCAAGACCCGCTCCGGCAAGATCATGCGCCGTCTGCTCCGCGACGTCGCGGAGAACCGGACCCTCGGTGACGTGACCACGCTGACCGATTCCTCGGTCATGGAGCTCATCCAGGCCAAGCTCCCGGCGGCGCCCAGCGAGGACTGACCTCCGCGGACCCACGGTGAAGGGCGCCCGGTGCACGCCGGGCGCCCTTCACCTGTTCGGGCTAAAGTAAAGACACATCGCGTAGAAATCTCGACAAGAATCACAGGCGCGCCGGGAAGTCTGGTCGGCACCGGCACACGTGGCCCCACGTGTGTCCGTCGATCGACCCCAGGAGGTCTCCATCGTGGCCGCGCCCAAGAAGAACCGCTCCGTGCTCCTCGGCCGACTGCCGCTGCCCGAGCGGAACCACCTCGCGGACGCGCTGCGCGCCGAGACCGTCGGCGGCGTCCTGCTGCTCGCCGCCGCCGTCGCCGCCCTGATCTGGGCGAACACCCCGCTCAAGGACGGTTACGAGTCCATAAGCACCTTCCACCTCGGGCCCGGCTCGCTCGGACTGAACCTGTCCGTCCAGCACTGGGCCGCGGACGGGCTGCTGGCCGTGTTCTTCTTCGTGGCCGGCATCGAGCTCAAACGCGAACTGGTGGCCGGGGAGCTCCGCGACCCCAAGGCGGCCATCCTCCCGGTGGTCGCCGCGCTCTGCGGCATGGCCGTCCCGGCCGTCGTCTACACCACGGTCGCCGCCACCGGCGGCGGATCCCTCCAGGGCTGGGCCGTCCCCACCGCCACGGACATCGCCTTCGCGCTCGCCGTCCTCGCCGTCATCGGTACGTCCCTGCCGTCCGCGCTGCGCGCCTTCCTGCTCACCCTCGCGGTCGTCGACGACCTCTTCGCGATCCTGATCATCGCCGTCTTCTTCACCTCGCGGCTGAACTTCGTCGCCCTCGGCTTCGCCGTGCTCGGCCTCGCGGTCTTCCGGCTGCTGCTCTGGAAGGGCGTGCGCGGCTGGTACGTCTACGTCCCGCTGGCCGTCGTCAACTGGGCGCTGATGTACAACAGCGGGGTCCACGCGACGATCGCCGGTGTCGCCATGGGGCTGATGCTCCGCTGTCACCGGCATGAGGACGAGCGGGTCTCCCCGGGGGAGCACATCGAGCACCTCGTACGTCCGTTGTCGGCCGGACTCGCCGTACCGCTCTTCGCCCTGTTCTCCGCGGGTGTCTCGCTGTCCGGTGGTGCGCTCTCCGACATCTTCCGCAGGCCGGAGACGCTGGGTGTCGTACTCGGTCTCGTGCTCGGCAAGGCGATCGGGGTCTTCGGCGGCACCTGGCTGGCGGCCCGGTTCACACGGGCCGAGCTCAACCCGGACCTGAGGTGGCCGGACGTCCTCGCGGTCGCCTCGCTCGCCGGCATCGGCTTCACCGTCTCCCTGCTCATCGGTGAGCTGGCCTTCGGCGACGATCCGGTCCTGGGCGGCGAGATCAAGGCGGCGGTCCTGGTGGGCTCGCTGATCGCCGCGGTCCTCGCGAGCATCCTGCTGAAGCTGCGCGACAACAAGTACAAGAAGCTGTGCGCGGAGGAGGACCGCGACGAGGACCAGGACGGCATCCCGGACATCTACGAACAGGACGACCCCGCGTACCACCTGCGCATGGCCGCGATCCTCGAAGCGAAGGCCGCGGAACACCGCCGCCTGGCGGAAGTCGCCTCCGGGCGCACCACCGGCGACGATGGTCCGGCATGATCTGAGTGTCCTCACAACCGCCGAAGACGGGCGGAACACCCATGGCGGACCGCTACGGGCCACCGAGGACGCGCAGACGAGGGAGCGACGACGATGAGGGAGCAGCGATGAGCGCAGCCGACGACGGTGCCGACCGCAGCCTCGGCCAGCTGGTGGCGACGGCCACCGCGGAGCTGTCCGCGCTGGTGCACGACGAGATCGCGCTGGCCAAGGCGGAACTGCGGGAGGACGCCAAGCGGGTCGGCGTGGGCGGTGGCGCGATCGCCGCGGCGGGGACCCTGGCGCTCTTCTCGCTGCCGGTGCTGAGCTTCGCCGCGGCCTACGGCATCCACAACCTGGGGCTGGGCCTCGCCTGGTCGTTCCTGATCACGGGCGGCGCCTTCCTGGTGCTGGCGGGTCTGCTGGGGCTGCTGGCGGTCACCAAGCTGAAGAAGATCAGCAAGCCGGAGCGGACCATGGCGTCGGCCCGGCAGACGGCGGCCGTCCTGAGCACGGTCAAGCCGCACCCCCGTCCTGTGACGGACACGCGCTCCGCGGACGCATCTGTGACACGCTCGTCCGTATGACGGTGCCCGATACCTCCGCAGCGCCCGCGTCTCCCGAACCGGCCAAGGCTCCGGCCCCGGCCGCACCGGCGGTCTCCGCCGCGTCGCCCACGGCGGTGGTGCGGCCGGACGGCCCCTGGACGCACCGGGACGTCGCGGCGAACGGGGCGCGGTTCCATATCGCCGAGATGGGCGAGGGGCCGCTGGTGCTGCTGTTGCACGGTTTTCCGCAGTTCTGGTGGACGTGGCGGGACCAGCTGACCGCCCTGGCGGAGGCCGGGTTCCGGGCGGTCGCGATGGACCTGCGCGGCGTGGGCGGCAGCGACCGGACACCCCGGGGCTACGATCCGGCCAACCTCGCCCTGGACATCACCGGGGTGGTCCGCTCGCTCGGCGAACCGGACGCCGCCCTGGTCGGCCACGACCTCGGCGGGTATCTGGCGTGGACGGCGGCCGTGATGCGGCCGAAGCTGGTGCGGAGGCTGGTGGTGTCGTCGATGCCGCACCCCAGGCGGTGGCGGTCGGCGATGCTCACCGACCCGCAGCAGACCGCCGCCGGATCGTACGTCTGGGGCTTCCAGCGCCCCTGGATCCCGGAGCGCCGGCTGGTCGCCGACGACGCGACGCTGGTCGGCCGGCTGATCCGGGACTGGTCCGGGCCGCGGCAGCCGGAGGACGAGGCGGTCGACGTCTACCGGCGCGCGATGACGATCCCGTCGACGGCCCACTGCTCCGTCGAGCCGTACCGGTGGATGGTGCGGTCGCTGGCGCGGCCGGACGGCATCCAGTTCAACCGGCGGATGAAGCGGCCGGTGCGCGTCCCGACGCTGCACGTCCACGGATCGCTCGATCCGGTGATGCGGACCCGCAGCGCCGCGGGTTCGGGCGAGTACGTGGAGGCCCCGTACCGCTGGCGCCTCTTCGAGGGCCTGGGGCACTTCCCGCACGAGGAGGACCCGGCGGCGTTCTCGGCGGAGCTGATCGGCTGGCTGAAGGACCCCGAGCCCGACCGGTAGCGGGGACGGCAGGGGAAGGGGCGGGACGAGTGCCGGGCGCGGGCGGACGGGCAGGAAGCCGCCGGAGCGACAGGATCGAACGGTTGGCCGACGAACGGTCATTGCCCCGTGCATAGGCCAATTGCCCACCGCGTCGGCGATTACCGACCTTCGACCCCGGGCACAGGACCCGGTATGGGCTGGACGCACGACCATCGCGACCTGACTCAGCAGCGCGGCGCCGATGACGACGCCGCGGTGACTGTGGTGACCGAAGCACCCGAGCGGGCGGAGGGAGCGTACGACGGCTTCCTCAGGCCGGGGGACGGTTCCGACCCCCAGCTCGGCATTCCGCGCATCATCCGGCGCCGCGCCCGCTGGGTGTCGGCGCGGCTACGCCATCCCCGCGGGCGCTGACCGCCGGGCGGTGGCCCGGCCCGCCCGGTGGCCCACCGCCCTTGCCGCACACCTTTTCCTTCACCCTTTTCTCACGGCTCTCCGCGCCGCGGGACCGCCGCCTCGCTCCCGCGTGGGCGGTCGCTCGGAGGCGCTCCGTCAGAGCGCGCACCCTTGGGTGTCCGCCCGCTCCACGGCCGTGCGGCCTTCGACGGCGTCCTCGTGGACCTCGTCCGCCGTCAGGGCGTAGCCGGTCTCCGCGTCGTCGAGCGACTTGGCGAAGACGACACCGTAGACCCGCCCGTCCGGCGTGAGCAGCGGCCCCCCGGAGTTGCCCTGTCGGACGGTCGCGTACAGCGAGTAGACGTCACGCCGGACGTAACCGCGGTGGTAGATGTCCGGACCGTTGGCGTCCACCCGGCTGCGGATACGGGCGGAGCGGACGTCGTAGGCGCCGTTCTCCGGGAAGCCCGCGACGATGGCGCTCGTCCCGCTCTCCGCCTCCGCGTGGGCGAAACGCAACTCGGGGGCGCGGAGCCCGGGGACCCGGAGGACGGCGATGTCGCGCTTCCAGTCGTAGAGGACCACCTTGGCGTCGAGGAGCCGGCCGCGGCCGCCGACCTGCACGGTCGGGTCGGTCACCCCTCCGACGACGTGGGCGTTGGTCATCACCCGCTGCGGCGCGAAGACGAATCCGCTGCCTTCCAGCACCTTGCCGCAGCCCGCCGCGTTGCCGACCACCTTGACGATGCTCCGCTGTGCCTCGGCGGCGACGGCGCTGCCCGAGAGCGCGGGGTCGGGGGCCGGGACCGAGGTGATCGGCTCGGTCGAGAAGGGGGCGAAGACCTGCGGGAAACCGTTCTGGGCGAGGGCGGTGCTGAAGTCCGCGAACCAGGTGTTGGCCTGCGCCGGCACCACGCGGGCCACCCCGAGCAGCACCTTCGAGGTGCGGACCTGTTTGCCGAGCGTCGGCAGCGACGTGCCCGCCAGGGCGGAGCCGATCACCCAGGCGACCAGCAGCATGGCCGCCACATTGACCAGCGCGCCGCCCGTCGCGTCGAGGGCGCGGGCCGGGGACCAGGTGATGTGGCGGCGCAGTCGGTTCCCCAGGTGAGTGGTGGCGGCCTGGCCCACCGAAGCGCAGACGATCACGATGACCACCGCCGCGACGGCCGCCACGGTGCCCGGGGTGCGGTCGCCGGTCGCGCTGTCCCAGATCACCGGCAGCGCGTAGAGGGCGGCCAGCCCGCCGCCGAGGAACCCGATCACCGAGAGCACGCCGACGACGAACCCCTGGCGATAGCCGATGACCGCGAACCAGGCGGCGGCCAGCAGCAGCGCGATGTCCAGAACGTTCACCGAAGGGTGCCTCGCATTGCGGTTGTCGTCGGTGGCGAGCCGTGGGGCGGGCGGGGGCGCGGCGGGCGTCGGCCCGTGC
>NZ_JBPQTX010000027.1:0-39914 GCF_051386555.1 Streptomyces sp. URMC 126 | reverse complement strand
CCCCGACCCCGATCCGGCGGACCGCCGGATCGGTGCCGCCGTCTGGCTCTACGACGAACCGGCCCAGCCCACCGAACGCCAGCGGCGGCTGGCCGCCCGCTACTGCGCCCACGCCGCCGCGCACTTGGCCCGGCTGCTGGAGCTCGGCCGGGCCAGGGACGCCCTGGCCGCCCTCCACGACGAGCTGCTCCCCGGCCGGCTGCCGCGCGTCGCCGGGATCCGGCTGGCGGTCCGGCACCGCACCGGCCCGCGCGGCGGCGGCGACTGGTACGACGCCCTCCCCCTCCCCGAGGGCGCGCTCGGCCTCGCCGTCGGCGGGATCACCGGCTCGGGCCCGTCCGCCGTCGCGGCGACCGGTCGGCTGCGCGCGTCCCTGCGGGCGTACGCGGTGATGGAGGGCGAGGATCCGGTCGCCGTCCTCTCCGATCTGGAGCTCCTGCTGCGGCTGACCGAGCCCGCCCGCTCCGCCACGGCCCTGTTCGCCTACTGCGACCCGGCCGAGCGCAAGGTGGTCGTCGCCGCGGCCGGCCACTGCTCGCCGCTGATCATGGGCGACCACCGCACCGAGTACGTGGAGACCTCGCTGTCGGCGCCGCTGGGCATGCTGGCCTGCTGGGAGGCGCCCAGCGTCGAGATCGAACCGGCGCCGGGGGAAACGCTCCTGCTCTACAGCGACGGACTGCTGCACCGGACCGGCGACGCGATGGACCGGGCCTTCGCCCGGCTGCACGCGGCGGCGGCGAGCGTGCCCCGGGCGGCGCGACGGGACCCGGAGGCGGTGGCCGACCACATCCTCCGCACGGTCCTGCCGGACGACGGCGCGTGGACCGACGGATCCCATGAGTCCCACGGGTCCCACGGCTCGGACGGCCTCGACGGAACCGACTATTCCGGGGCCATGGACACCGCTCCCGGGCGGCCGGCGGGCGGAACGGGCGCCTCCGACGGTTACGACGCCCGGCGCAGCGGCGAGGATGTCGTCCTCTTGGTGGCACATTTCGAGTGATACGTCCGGGTTCGCCCGGCGGCGAATCCGGACAGGTACTCCTCATCCGCCCTCCCCCGGCGCCGTTCGGCCCACCTACGATGGGGACGGCCCCGTTCGAGGAGGAAAGCATGACCGAGCAGCCCGCGCCCGAGAACCCCGAAGGCGACGAGCCGATCAAGCAGCGGAAGAACGGCCTCTACCCGGCCGTCTCCGACGAGCTCGCCGAGAACATGAAGAGCGGCTGGGCCGACACCGAGCTGCGTGACCTGCGGCCGATAGCCCAGGCCGAGGAGACCGCGCGGCGCCGCGCCGAGCTCTCCGCGCGGTTCCCGGGCGAGCGCCTGGTGATCCCCGCGGGCAACCTGAAGACCCGCTCGAACGACACCGAGTACGCCTTCCGCGCCTCCACCGAGTACGCGTACCTCACCGGCGACCAGACGCAGGACGGCGTCCTGGTCCTGGAGCCGACGGCGGACGGCCACGACGCCACGCTGTACCTGCTGCCGCGCTCGAACCGCGAGAACGGCGAGTTCTGGCTCGACGGCATGGGCGAGCTCTGGGTGGGCCGCCGGCACAGCCTCTCCGAGGCCGAGCGGCTCTACGGCATGCCCTGCGCCGACGTGCGCGAGCTGCCCGCCGCGCTCGCCAAGGCGACCGGCCCGGTCCGCGTCGTCCGCGGCCACGACGCCGGCATCGAGGCCGCGCTCACCGACAAGGTCACCGCCGAGCGCGACGAGGAACTGCGGATCTTCGTCAGCGAGCAGCGGCTGGTGAAGGACGCCTTCGAGATCGGCGAGCTCCAGAAGGCCGTGGACTCCACCGTCCGGGGCTTCGAGGACGTCGTGAAGGTCCTCGACAAGGCGGAGGCCACCTCCGAGCGCTACATCGAGGGCACGTTCTTCCTCCGCGCCCGGGTCGAGGGCAACGACATCGGCTACGGCTCCATCTGCGCCGCCGGCCCGCACGCCACCACCCTGCACTGGGTGCGCAACGACGGCCCGGTCCGCTCCGGCGACCTGCTGCTGCTCGACGCCGGTGTGGAGACCCACACCCTCTACACCGCCGACGTGACCCGCACGCTGCCCGTCAACGGCACGTACACCGAGCTCCAGCGGAAGATCTACGACGCGGTCTACGAGGCCCAGGAGGCCGGTATCGCGGCGGTGAAGCCGGGCGCGAAGTTCCGCGACTTCCACGACGCCGCGCAGCGCGTCCTGGCCGAGAAGCTCGTCGAGTGGGGCCTGGTCGAGGGCCCGGTCGAGCGCGTTCTGGAGCTCGGCCTCCAGCGCCGCTGGACGCTGCACGGCACCGGCCACATGCTCGGCATGGACGTCCACGACTGCGCGGTGGCCCGCACCGAGGCCTACGTGGACGGCGTCCTGGAGCCCGGCATGGTGCTGACGGTCGAGCCCGGTCTGTACTTCCAGGCCGACGACCTGACCGTGCCCGAGGAGTACCGGGGCATCGGCGTCCGCATCGAGGACGACATCCTCGTCACCGAGGACGGCAACCGGAACCTGTCGGCCGGCCTGCCCCGGACGTCCTCGGACGTCGAGGCGTGGATGGCGGGGCTCAAGGGCTGACGGCCCGGCCCGGGCCGGGAGGCCCGGCGCACGCCTACGGCGGCGGCGCGGACCGGCGGCTTCCCGCCGGGCCCGCGCCGCCGCCGCGTCGCGACTCCGGAGCCCACGACGCGACCCCGGCGACCGCGTCACAGCGCCCGTCACCGCGTCACACACGCCGCCACCGCGTCACAGTGCCAGGAGCGCGCCGCTCGCCTCCGTCCGGACGTCCCGGAGCGGGCGGAGCGCGAGGCGCATCAGGGTGAGGGCGTTGTCGTCCCCGGCGATGCGGTTGGCGCTCAGCTCGCCGCAGGAGCGGCACTCGTGGATGATCATCCACTCACCGTCCGGGCGGACGGACAGGCTCAGCGCCTCCATCCGCCCGCCGCAGGACGCGGCCCGGTCGCCCGGGACGCGTCCGTCGACGTGCAGGCTGACCAGGCACTGCGGGCAGTGGTTGCGGTGTGCGGTGCCCGGTGCGGCCAGGGGCACCGGAAGGCGGCAGCCCGCGCAGCGGAAGGCGGCGGCCCGGTTGCCGCCTTGTTCGTGCAGGACGTCCTTGCGGCGCTGCGGGCGGCGCCGTGGGCGGCGTGCGTCCCCGCCGTCCCGTGGGTTCTTGCGTCGCGGCATGATCCTCTCCTCTCCCCGGCCGCTCAGAGGTCCCCGAACGCTTCGAGCGGGAACGGGGGTTGGGCGAGGGGACGGACCGCCATCCGCATCAGGATCAGCCGGTTGTCGTCCGCGCGGACGGGGGTCGAGGTGAGCTCGTCGCAGCGCACGCAGCGGTGGACGACCATCCAGTCGCCGGTGCGCAGGACGGCGATCGAGATGGGGGTCATCCGGCCCAGGCAGTCCGAGGGGCCGCCGTCGACGTGGTCGACGACGTGCCGGGAGTGCAGGCAGGACGGGCAGTGGTCGCGCCGGCGGCCGTCGGCCGCGAGGGCGGAGACGGTCAGGCCGCAGTGGACGCAGCCGAAGGTGTCGGTTCTGCCGAAGCCGCCGGAGGGCTGAGGGCCGTCAGGACGCCTGGGGCCGTCGGTGGTGGAGGTGTGGCTGGGGCCGCTCTGACGAGCGTGGTGGTGGGTGGACACCCGGGTACTCCTTGCCGGAAGGTCTCGATGACAGCAGGAGTAGGCCGAGCGCTGCTCAAGGCGGCCGCGGCGCGGCTCGCGCGGTGGGCGAGCGGGCGGTGGGCGGCCGGGCACCGGAGGGTCGCCGGGACGCCGCCGAGGGCGGCGACGGACGGAGGGCTACGCGGTGCGGCGAGGCGCGCTCGGCGCGGGCCGGGTCGTCATACACACCTGCTTCCGGGTCGGGACGCCCGCCGGGCGACCGGGGACGCCCCGGTGGCGGACGGAGGGAACGTAGCAACGGCCGTTCCGCCGCCGCCACCGGTTTTCGGGCGTGAGGTCCGGCGGCGGGCGGCCGGGGCCGCGGGTCCTTGGCGCTTCCCCAGGACGGCGGAGGCTGCGGGGCCTTCGCCCTTTCGGCGGGCGGCCGGGGTCGCGGGTCTTCGCCCTTTCGGTGGGCGGCCGCAGAAAGGGCGCCGCGGCGCCTACGAGGCGATCGGCAGCGCCGCGCCCTCCCGCCACTTGAGGATCTTGTCGAAGGTGACGACCGCCCCCTGCCGGCCGGGGCGGTTGCGGACCCGGACGTTGTCGGTGAGCGACTCGATGAGGAACAGGCCCCGGCCGTGCTCGTCGTGGGCGGGGGCGGGGGTCCGCGCTTCGGTGCGGCGCGGGGGACGGCGGTGTTCCCCGAGGGCCGTGGGGCTCGCGGGGGCGGTGAAGCCGGGGCCGGAGTCGGTGACCTCGATGCGGCAGGTGTCCCCGTCGATGCGGGCCGTCACCCGGTAGCCGGTGGAGGCGTCACCGCCGTGCTCGACGGCGTTGGCACACGCCTCGCTGAGGGCCACCGCCAGGTCGTAGGCCGTCTCGGGGTCGACCCCGGCCGTCTCCATCGCCCCCACCAGCAGCCGCCGGGCGAGCGGAACGCTCGCGGCCTCGCGCCGCAAATGGAGTGACCACCAGATGCTCATGCTCAGCCTCCTGGCCGCGGCTCGACATACCGATACCTATAGCCGTGCGCGACAGGTGGTAAGCCTGCCGGGCGTGTGAGTCCGCTCATTCGGCGGATGCGACAGGACGGCGCATTGGGGTATGCGGTGGACCCTGCCGGAGGGAGGGCGTGCGTCCGGTGGGATGATGGCGCGGCCATGCCTCACCCCGTCGCGCGCGCCGGCGCCGATCTGCGACTGCTCCGGGCCGCGGTGTTCACCGCGGTCTGCGTTCTGCTGTCCGCGGCCGGGCACGCGCTGGCGTCCTGCGCGCCGGTCCCGGTGTGGACGCTGGCGGCGGGGTGCGCGGTGGTGTTCGGGCTCGTCGCGCCGCTGGCCGGGCGGGAGCGCTCGCTGCCGGGGATCGCGGCCTGCCTGGCCGTGGGGCAGGTGGCGCTGCACGCCCTGTTCGCCCTGGGCCAGCGCGGCCCGGAGGCGTCGCCGCGTACCGGTCACGACGGTCCCCTGGTCTCCTTCGCCGGCCGCCTGCTGTGCAACCGGCGGCCCCCGGCCTCCCCGGCCGAGGCGCGCCGGATCCTCACCGACGCCGGGGTCGGCGCGCCCACCCCGGCCGTACCGGAGGGCCGTACGCCGTCCGGCACCTGGGACGTCCTCGCGCACACCCTGACGCCCTCGCCGGCGATGCTGCTCGGCCACCTGCTCGCGGCCCTGGCCGTCGGCTGGCTGCTGCGGCGCGGCGAGGTGGCGCTGTGGCGGGTGGTGCGGCTGTCGGAGCGGCCCGCGCGGGCCGTCGTGGAGGCCGCCCTGGCCCGCGTGCTGCGCGCGGCCGGGTTCCTGCGCGCCCTGCTGGCCGGCGTCCTCCGGGAGCCGGCCGTGGTCGCGCGCCGGACGGGCGGGGACGACGAGCGGGCGGCGCGCGAGCCGGAGTGCCGGCATGCCGTGATCAGGCGGGGACCGCCGCGGTTCGCCCTCGCGGCCTGAGCACGCGTCGCACTCCGCCGTTACGGCGGGAGGGCGGACGCGTGGTGGCCGCACGCGCGCCACCTCATCCGCCCCCTCCTGCACAGGGAGTGTTTTCGCATGACCATCCACACCATGCCCGCCGCCGTCCGTACCCGTCTCGGCCGTCTCGCCGCCGTCGGCACCGCCGCCGCGGCCGGAGTGCTGCTCCTCGCCGGGCCGGCCTCGGCGCACGTCAGCGTCCAGCCCGGGACCGCCCAGAAGGGCGGCTACAGCACGATCTCGATCAAGGTGCCGAACGAGAAGGACAACGCCTCGACGGTCAAGGTCGAACTGGCCCTCGACCCCAAGCACCCACTCGTCTCCGTGATGCCACAGGCGGTGCCGGGCTGGGACGTGAAGGTCGAGAAGACCAAGCTGGACAAGCCGGTGACGATGCACGGCAAGTCCATCGACGAGGCCGTCAGCAAGGTCGTCTGGACCGGCGGCAAGATCGAGCCCGGCAACTTCCAGCAGTTCCCGCTGTCGGTCGGGAAGCTTCCCACCGACGCCGACGAGCTGGTGTTCAAGGCCCTCCAGACCTACTCCGACGACGACGTGGTGCGCTGGATCGACCCGTCGAAGCCGGGCGGCGAGGAGCCCGAGCACCCCGCCCCCGTGCTGAAGCTGGTCGACAAGCCGGAGGCGGACGGCAAGAACGGCAAGGAGGCCCCGGCCACGGCCGCCGCCTCGGACAACGACGACGACGGCGGCTCCACGGACACGACCGCGCGCGTCCTCGGCGTCGTCGGCATCGTCGTGGGCGTGGCGGGCGCCGCCTTCGGCGTGCTCGCCGGACGCCGCCGCACCGCGGCCTGACGCACGGAACGGCCGGGGCCGGCGCCGCACCAGGCGGCCGGCCCCCTTCCCCGAACCCGCACCTCCCCTACCCGCCCACACCTGGAGAAGCACTCCATGCGCATGCGTACCAAGACCGCGAGCACGGTGCTGGCCCTCGCCGCCGCGCTCACCCTGTCGGCCTGCGGCGGTTCCGACGAGAAGGCGGACGACAAGCCGATCGCCGACGTGTCCGGCGGCGAGCCCAAGAAGTCGCCGATCACGCTGGACGACGCCAAGGCCAAGCCCGACCTGGTCCTGAAGGACACCTCCGAGAAGCAGTACCAGCTGGTCAAGGAGACCGCGGGCCGGCCCGTGCTGCTCTACTTCGGCTACACCTACTGCCCCGACGTCTGCTCGACCGTGGTCTCCGACATGGCCGCCGCCGCGAAGAAGCTGCCGGAGGACGAGCGGAAGAAGCTGCGGATCGTCTTCGTCACCACCGACCCCGAGCGGGACACCCCGGCCCGGATGCGGAAGTGGCTGGACGCCCAGGGCGGGGAGGACATCGTCGGTCTGACCGGCTCGTTCGACACCATCCAGGCGGCGGCCAAGCCGCTGGGCATCCTGGTCGACAAGCCGAAGAAGGAGAAGGACGGCTCGGTCACCGTCAGCCACGGCGCGCAGGTCGTCGGCTTCTCGCCGAAGGACGACAAGGGCCACTGGCTCTACACCGCCGAGACGACCGCCGAGCAGTACGCCAAGGGCCTCCCGAAGATCGTCAAGGGGGAGAACCCCTGATGCGCAAGACGACCGTCGCCGCGGCGGCGGCCCTCCCGCTGCTGCTGGCGGGCGGGCTGGTGGTGGTCACCGGCTGCGATTCCGGCACCTCGGACAAGCCCGAACTGTCCGTCGCCGGCGCCTACATGCCCCGGCCGGCCATGGACGACATGGCCGCGGCGTACTTCACCGTCAAGAACGACGGCGGCGAGGCCGACCGGCTCACCAAGGTCACCACGCCGCTCTCCCGCGACGTCACCCTGCACACCACCGAGGGCTCGCGGATGAAGCACGTCGAGCGGCTGGACGTCCCCGCGAAGGGCAGCCTGTCCCTCGCGCACGGCGGCAGCCACCTGATGCTGGGCAAGCTCGACCACCGGCCCCGGGTGGGCGAGAAGATCGAGTTCACGCTGCACTTCGCCACCTCGGCGCCGGTGAGGATCCAGGTGCCGGTGCGGGACGCGTCGTACCGGCCGAAGGACTGACGCGGCATGAGCACCACCCCGACCGTCCGACGGCTCGCCGGGCTGCTGGGCGCCCTGGCCGCCGCCCTGCTCTGCCTGCTGACCGTGGGCGCGGGCAGCGCGTCGGCGCACGCCGCGCTCACCGCCACCGACCCCCGCCAGGGCTCGGTGGTGCCGGCCGCGCCCCGGCAGGTCCGGCTGACCTTCTCCGAGGGCGTGCTGCTCGGCGCCGACTCGGTGCGGGTCCTGGACCCGAAGGGTGCCCGCGTCGACGACGGCCGGCCCGCGCACGTCGACGGCCGGTCCGAGACGGCGGCCGTCACCCTGCGGGACGGCATCGCGAACGGCACCTACACGGTGGCCTGGCAGGCGGTCTCCGCCGACAGCCACCCGGTGGCCGGGGCCTTCACCTTCTCCGTCGGCGCGCCCTCGGCGACCACGGTGAAGGCGGCGGTCGCGACGACGGACCCGGTGGTCGGGACGGTCTACGACACCGCCCGGTACGCCGCGTACGCGGGCTTCGCGCTGCTCGTCGGCGGCTGTGTGTTCGCCGCCGCCTGCCACACCACGCGCGGGGTACGGCGGGTGGCGGTCGGCGGCTGGGTGGCGCTCTTCCTGGCGACGGCGGCGCTTCTGCTGCTGCGCGGCGCCTACACGAGCGGGCGGGGGCCCGGTGCCGTCCTCGACCTGTCGCTGCTCGGGGACGCGCTGTCCAGCCGGCCGGGCGCGGCCCTGCTGACGCGGCTGCTGCTGCTCAGCGCCGCGGCGGTGGCACTGGCCGTGGTCTTCGGCGAGCAGGCCCGGCCCGCGGGCGGGCGGCGGGCGTACGCCTGGGGGCTGGGGATCGGCGGCGGGCTGGTGGCCGCCGGGCTGGCGGCGACCTGGGCGGCGGCCGAGCACGCCTCGGCCGGTCTCCAGCCCTGGGTGGCCATGCCCGTCGACGTGCTGCACCTGCTGGGCGTCGGCGTATGGCTCGGCGGACTCGCCGCGCTGCTCGCCGCGTTGCGGGCGGCGGAGCCGCTGCCCGGCGGCGCGGCCCGCCGGTTCTCCCGGCTGGCGTTCACCGCCGTCTGCGTGCTCGTCGCGACCGGGATCTACCAGGCGTGGCGGCAGGTCGGCGGCTGGGGCGCGCTCACCGGTACGGAGTACGGGCGGTGGCTGCTGGTCAAGGTGGGGCTGGTGGTGGTGCTGGTCGTCCTGGCGTCGTTCTCGCGGCGCTGGACGGCACGGCTCACCGACCGGGCCCCCGCCCGCGGCCCGCGCCGGAAGCCCGCGCCCGAACCGGCCCCGCCCGCCGGCGCCTCGCCCGAACGGGCGGCCCAACTGGCCCGGCAGCGGGCCGCGATGGCCAAGGCGGCCGAGCGGCGGGAACGGGACGCGGACGAGGGCCGGACCGGCCTGCGCCGCGCCGTGCTCGCCGAGACCGTCGTGGCCGTGGTGCTGCTCGCCGTCACCACCGTCCTCACCACCACCCAGCCCGGCCGCGCCGAGACCGAGCAGAAGCGGGCGGGCCGGGAGTCCGGCGGCCCGTCGGCGCCCGCCGCCGGACCGGCCGAGGCGAGGATCGCGTACGACACCGGCGGGAAGGACGGCCGCGGCACCGCCCGGATCACCGTCGCCCCCGGGCGCTCCGGCGCCAACACCGTCGACCTCACGCTCACGGACCCCGCCGGCCGGCCGGTGGACGTTCCCGAGGTGACGGTCTCGTTCACCGAGAAGGAGAAGGGCATCGGCCCGCTGCGGGCGCCGCTGAAGCGGCTGGCGGCCGGCCGGATGCGCGCCTCCGGATTCCAGCTGCCCATGGCGGGTCGGTGGCAGCTCACCCTGACCGTACGGACCTCCGAGATCGACCAGGTCACCGAGATCGAAGACGTGAAGATCACTGATGGCTGAGACTTCCGGCAAGACCACGACGCAGCGGACCACGAAGAAGACGACCCCTAAGACGCCCCCGAAGAAGACGACCGGACGGGAGGAGGAGACAAGCGGCGGGCTGTCCCGGCGGCGGCTGCTCGGCACGGCCGGCGCGGTGGGCGCCGGCGGGATCGTCGTCGGCGGCCTGGGCGGGGCCTCGGTCGCGGAGGCGGTCCGCAAGGACCCCGACCCGCTGACCGGCGTCGGCTCGGCGGCCGTCCCCTTCCACGGCGAGCACCAGGCCGGCATCGCCGACCCGGCGCAGGCCCACGGCCACCTGGTGGCCTTCGACCTGGCCCCCGGCGCGGACCGCAAGGCCGCCGCCGCCCTGCTCAGACGCTGGTCCACGACGGCCGCGGAGCTGGCCGAGGGCCGGGCGCCGAAGGGCGACGACACCGGCATCGCGCTGGACGCCGGCCCGTCCTCGCTCACCGTCACCTTCGGGTTCGGCCGCACCTTCTTCGACCGGACGGGCCTGACCGACCGGCGGCCCGCCGCCCTCGCACCGCTGCCCGCCTTCACCCAGGACGCCCTGGACCCCAAGCGCGGCGAGGGCGACCTGTGGGTACAGATCGGCGCCGACGACGCGCTCGTCGCCTTCCACGCGCTGCGGCTGCTCCGCAAACAGGGCGGCGACACCGTCCGGCCGCGCTGGCAGATGACCGGCTTCAACCGGACCCCCGGCGCCACCCCGCGCCCGATGACCCAGCGCAACCTGATGGGCCAGATCGACGGCACCAACAACCCCAAGCCCACCGACCCGGCGTTCGAGGAGCAGATCTTCGTGCCGCGTGACCGCAAGGGACCGGACGCCTGGATGGCGGGCGGCTCCTACGCGGTGGTACGCCGTATCCGGATGCTGCTGGACAGCTGGGACAACCTGCCGCTGGAACGCCAGGAGCGGGTGATAGGGCGCCGCAAGTCGGACGGCGCGCCGCTGTCCGGCGGCACCGAGACGACCCCCGTGGACCTGGAGAAGATCGGCCCCGACGGCGCGCTGGCCATCGCCGGCGACGCCCACGTCCGCGTCGCCGCGCCCGCCTCCAACCGGGGGGCGACGATGCTGCGCCGCGCCTTCTCGTACGACGACGGCCTCCGGGACGACGGCGCCCCGGACGCCGGGCTGCTGTTCGTCGCCTGGCAGGCGGACCCGATGAAGGGGTTCGTGCCGGTGCAGCGGAAGCTGGACCGGGGGGACGGGCTGTCACGCTTCCTGCGGCACGAGGCGAGCGGGCTGTTCGCGGTGCCGGGCGGCTGCGCGGAGGGCGAGTACGTGGGGCAGCGGTTGTTGGAGGGGTAGCGGGCTGTCGGAGGGGGCGCCGGGACCACCGGTGGGCGGGGGACCCTCCCGCCCCGCTCGGTATCGTGGCGGGAGCCCGCTTCCCCCGCAGCGGACCGTCCGGAGGAGTATCGCGTGATGTCGGCCAGCCGCTACACCTACCTCGGTCCCGAAGGCACCTTCACCGAGGCGGCCTTGCGCACCCTCCCCGAGGCGGCGACGCGCGAGCTCGTGCCCAAGGTCTCCGTCCCGGCGGCGCTGGACGCCGTGCGGGGCGGCGAGGCGGCGGCGGCGCTGGTGCCCATCGAGAACTCGGTGGAGGGCGGCGTCACCGCGACCCTGGACGAACTCGCCACCGGCGCCCCGCTGATGATCTACCGCGAGGTGTTGCTGCGGATCGCGTTCGCCCTGCTCGTCCGGCCGGGGACGAAGCTGTCCGACATCCGGACGGTGACCGGGCACCCGGTCGCCCAGCCGCAGGTACGCAAGTGGCTGGCGGCCCATCTGCCGGACGCGCGGTGGGAATCGGCGGCCTCCAACGCGGACGGGGCGCGGCTGGTGCGGGAGGGTCGCTACGACGCGGCGTTCGCCGGGGAGTTCGCCGCCGCGACGTACGGTCTTGAGCCCCTGGTCACCGACATCCACGACGCTCGGAACGCGGAGACGCGGTTCGTGCTGGCGGGCCGGCCGGCCCGGCCGGCGGCGCGGACGGGGGCCGACCGGACGTCGATGGTGGTGTGGCTGCGGGACGACCATCCGGGTGCGCTGATGGAGCTGTTGCAGGAGTTCTCGGCGCGCGGCGTCAACCTGACGTGGATCGAGTCGCGCCCGACGGGCGAGGGCATGGGCCGGTACTGCTTCTCCATCGACTGCGAGGGGCACATCACCGACCGGCGGGTGGCCGAGACGCTGATGGGGCTGAAGCGGATCTGCCCGAACGTGCGGTTCCTGGGTTCGTATCCGCGCGCGAGCGCGGACGGCGAGCCGGGCGCGCCTTCGGCGTCGGAGCCCCGGCCGGGGACGTCGGACGCCGACTTCGTGGCGGCGGCGGAGTGGCTGGCGCGCTGCCAGGACGGGCGGGCCTGAGCCGCGCGCCGGAGTCTCGGCGGATCATCCACAGAGTTATCCACAGGGCGCCCCACCCCTGGGGATAAGTCGACAGAGCGAGGGTCGGCCGGATGTCACGAATCGGTCAACGTCGACAAATCTCTCTAGCAATCCACCGGATCGTCCACAGCCCCGGCCGCCGGGTTGTGGCATCGTCCACCACCCGGGAGTCAGCCGAAAGCGCTCGAACAACCCTTAAGGGCGAGAAATCTCCACCCAAAAGAGTGCCCGAACAAGGTTTATCCGTCAGAAAGCCGCCAAAGCGTGGCCGATATCGAAAACAGCCGTGACCTTCGGCGCTCGGCGTCCACAGATTGCGCGCACATCCTGTGGACAACGAATCGGAATCACTCGTTCCTGTGGACAACGGGCGCGCAGCGAGCGGGCCGAGGCCCACCGGGGCTCTGCCGGGACCCGCCGGGCCGAGCGGCCGATCCCGCTCGGTTTCACGTGAATCGCTCGGAATTCGGCGTGCGCAATACCGGAGTTTCCACCCTTTTCCGATCACTCCCGGAAAGCCGTGAAAATCACCCGGAACGGGGCAAAACCCTCCGAAGAGGAATATCGCGTCGAGTGATCGCGACGGTCAACGGTAGCCTGGGGGGGTGATTGACCTTCGCCTGCTTCGTGAGGACCCCGACCGTGTGCGCGCCTCCCAGCGCGCCCGTGGAGAGGACGTCGACGTCGTCGACGCGCTGCTCTCCGCCGACGAGCGGCGCAGGTCGTCCGGCGTCCGCTTCGACGAACTCCGCGCCGAGCAGAAGGCGCTCGGCAAGCTGATCCCCAAGGCCACCGGCGACGAGAAGGCCGAGCTGCTGAAGAAGGCCGGCGAGCTGTCCGCCGCCGTCAAGGCCGCCGACGCCGAGCAGGACGAGGCCGCGGCCGAGGCCCAGCGCCTCCTGCTGCGCATCGGCAACCTCGTCCACCCGGACGTCCCGCGCGGCGGCGAGGACGACTTCGTCGTCCTGGAGACCGTCGGCACCCCCCGCGACTTCGCCGCCGAGGGCTTCGAGCCCAAGGACCACCTGGAGCTCGGCCAGTCGCTCGGCGCGATCGACGTCGAGCGCGGCGCCAAGGTGTCCGGCTCGCGCTTCTACTACCTGACGGGCGTCGGCGCGCTGCTGGAGCTCGCCCTCGTCAACGCCGCCATCGCGCAGGCCACCGCGGCCGGCTTCACCCCGATGCTCACCCCCGCGCTGGTCAAGCCGCGCGCCATGGAGGGCACCGGCTTCCTCGGCCAGGCCGCGCAGGACGTCTACCACCTGGACAAGGACGAGCTCTACCTCGTCGGCACGTCCGAGGTGCCGCTCGCCGCGTACCACATGGACGAGATCATCGAGGCTTCGCAGCTCCCGCTGCGGTACGCCGGTTTCTCGCCCTGCTTCCGCCGCGAGGCGGGCACCTACGGCAAGGACACCCGGGGCATCTTCCGCGTCCACCAGTTCGACAAGGTCGAGATGTTCTCGTATGTCGCGCCGGAGGAGGCCGAGGCCGAGCACGCCCGCCTGCTGGAGTGGGAGAAGCAGTGGCTGACCGGCCTGGAGCTGCCGTTCCAGGTGATCGACACGGCCACCGGTGACCTCGGGGCCTCCGCCTCCCGCAAGTTCGACTGCGAGGCGTGGATCCCCACCCAGGGCAAGTACCGCGAGCTGACCTCGACGTCCAACTGCGACGAGTTCCAGGCCCGCCGGCTGTCGGTGCGGATGCGCGACGGCAAGAACGTCCGCCCGCTCGCCACGCTGAACGGCACGCTGTGCGCGGTGCCCCGCACGATCGTCGCGCTGCTGGAGAACCACCAGCAGGCCGACGGCACCGTCCGGGTCCCCGAGGTCCTCCGGCCGTACCTGGGCGGACGCGAGGTCCTGGAGCCGGTCGCCAAGTGACGTCCGTGCCCCCGCCCCCGTACCGTCTCGTCGCCACCGACCTCGACGGCACGCTGCTGCGGTCCGACGAGACCGTCTCCGAGCGCACCCGCGCCGCCCTCGCCCTGGCGACGGCGGCCGGGGCCGCGCACATCGTCGTCACCGGCCGCCCGGTCGCGTGGACGAAGCACATACTCGACGCGCTGGACTACCGGGGCCTCGCGGTGTGCGGGCAGGGCGCGCAGGTCTACCACGCGGGCGAGCACCGGCTGCTGACGTCGGTGACGCTGGACCGGCGGGTGGCCGCGCTGGCCGTGGAGAAGATCGAGGCGGAGACGGGCCGGCTGCACCTGGCCGCCTCGCGGGACGGGCTGGACGGCGATCTGCTGGTCACCTCCGGCTACCGGCTCCAGGAGGGGCCGCGTCCGCCGATTCCCGTCACCGACCGGGCGGAGCTGTGGGCCGAGCCGCTCAACAAGCTCTACCTCCAGCACCCCGGGCTGGACGACGACGCCCTCGCGGAGGCGGCGCGGGCCGCGGCGGGCGGGCTCGTGGACGTCACGATGGCGGGTGAGGGCATCGTCGAGCTGCTGCCGCTCGGGCTGAGCAAGGCCACCGGGCTGTCGCTGGCCGCGCGGCGGCTGGGGGTGAAGGCGGCGGAGACGATCGCCTTCGGTGACATGCCGAACGATGTGCCGATGTTCGGCTGGGCGGGGTACGGCGTGGCCATGGCCAACGCGCATCCCGAGCTGAAGGCCGTCGCGGACGAGGTGACGGCGGGGAACGACGAGGACGGCATCGCCGTGGTGGTCGAGCGGCTCTTCGGCTGAGGCTTCGCCGCGCGGGACGCGGCGGGGGTGGTGCCCCTGCCCCGCCCCTTCTCCGCTTCTTGCGGGGCAAGCCCCCGCACCCCCGAAGCGGCCGGACGGGCTATTCAGCCCGTCCGGCACGCAGAGCCCGCACGGCCCGCGCCGGCGCCGTGCCGTCCCACGTCGGCCGGCCGCGGACGAGCGGGCCGCAGGCCAGGCCCACGGCCGCCGCGATGGCGTGCCCGACGTCGGTGAACGTGCCGCCGGTCGCCAGCGGCACGGCGAAGAACAGCACGAGGGCCACCAGCCACCCCCACCGCCAGGGCCGCGGGATCCGGTAGCTCAGCAGGCCGGCCGCCGCGGCCAGCCCGTACGAGACCCCGATGTCCACCACGTGCCGCATCGCGCGCGGCGCCGCATGGTGCTCGATGGCGACCAGCAGCACCTCTTGGCTGATCAGAGTGGCCGCGACGTGCGCGACGCCGACGGTGAACAGCCACCGCCAGGTCCCGGCCCAGCGCTCCACATTGGCGTGGATCACCTCGAAGAGGACGACGTAGCGCAGGAACGACGAGGGCGTCTCGATCCAGAAGCCGCTGATCAGCAGGGACTGGAGGGGGTGCTTGCTCAGCTCGTGGATATTGCTGCTGGTGCGGTGGAGGAGGAAGGTCTCCAGCCCCTCGCTTGCCGCCGCGACGACGAGGCTGGTGACGCCGATGACGAGCAGCCAGATGTGGGTGCCGGGGGAGCGTCGGACCCAGGAGCGGACGAGGTCCCGGGCCCGGACGGCCCCCGCTCCGTACCGGCGCACCCGGGCGGGAACGGACGGACGGCCGCCCCCGGGTGTCCCCGGTTCGTCCTGTTCCATCGTTCGACGGTAACCGAGGGGGCGCGGACCGGACACCGAACGGCCGCGGGCTGGGGCGAGCCCAGGAGCCGGCGGGGGCGCCGAATCGCTTCTTCCTCACTCGTTCGAGCGGCGGGAAACGCACTCGGGCCCGAACGCTGGGGCTGGGATCAGAATCGCGCCCATGGGAGCAACCGGGACCACCTCCGCCGCGGTCACCGCGCTGCGGCAGGCGATCAGCCGGATCGCGCCTGCCGCGCTACCGGCTTTCACCAGGGAACTGGACCAAGCCGCCGACCAGTCCCGGCGGGGTTCCGACCTGGCGCCGCTCCGGCGCTTCATCGCCCAATGGGCGGTCTACGTCCACATCCAGCGCCGGCCCGAACTCGCGGCGGACCTCCGCCGCTGGGAAGACGCCGCGCGGTCGGGCGATGCCGCCCAGGCCCGGGCGGCCGCCTCCGGGATCGGGCGGATCCTGGACGGAGCCCACGCGGCCGTCGGGCTGCCGCCCCGGTGAGCGGAGGCTGGCGTCGGGTGCCCCCGTTCGACGGACCGTAGCGGGGCGCTCGACGGGGGCCCGCGTTCCGTGCCGTCGTCCGTTCGCACAAGCCGGGCGGCCCGGGAGGCGGATCGCCTTCCCGGGCCCGTCGCGTGGCCGGTCGTCCGGTGGGTGGTTCAGCGGGTGGGGGTCAGGGCCGGGGTCTCGGTGTGCTTCGTGGTCGGTTTGGCCGGCCGGGGGGTGGAGTGCGGGGGGCGCAGCAGTGTGATCACCGTGAGGCAGAGGAGGGCGGTGAGACCGGCGATGCCCCAGAGGACCGTGTGCCAGACCTCGGTGTACTGGCCGGCGAGCCGGGCGTGGTCCGGGCCGGCGAGGTGGCCGGAGGCGACCCGGGCGGCAAGGCCGGCGGAGCCGAGACGGCTCTGGAGGAGGCTGAGCATCACCGCGCCGAGGGCGGCGATCATCATGGCCTGGCCGCCGCCGCGGACGGTGTTGAGGAAGCCCGCCGCCGTGCCGGAGCGCTCGGGGTCGACGAGGCTCATGGCCTGGCCGTCGATGATGCCGTTGGCCAGTCCGGTGCCGATGCCGATCGTCAGCAGGGGGCCCGCCAGGGGGCCGGTGCCGCCGCCCGGGGCGAGGACGGTCAGCCAGGCGTTGCCCGCCGCGACCAGCCCCATCGCGACGGCGATCACCAGCCGCGCGGGCACGCCCCGGTTCACCAACTGCCCGCTCACCAGCGGTGCGACGAGCACGGGGGCGGTGAGCAGCAGCATCGTCGTACCGGCCTCACCCGCCGAGACGCCGTTCACGCCCTGGAAGTAGGTGGGCAGGTAGGTGAGGGTGCCGGCGAAGCCGACGGCTCCGGTCAGGCCGGCGAGCGTCCAGGCCAGGTAGCGGCGGTCGCGGACCAGGGTCAGGTCGAGGACGGGGTGGGCCGAGCGGCGCTGGAGCACCGCGAAGACGACGAGCAGGAGCGCGCCCACGCCGAAGGCGGCCAGGACCAGCGGGTGCGACCAGCCGTTCTGCGGCCCCTGCGTGACCCCGGTCATCACCAGGGCGAGCGCGGCGATGAACGTCACGGCGCCGGGGACGTCCAGGCGCGGCCGGACGGCCGCCCGGGACTCGGCGACGAGGAAGGTGCCGGCCAGCAGCACCCCGCCCACCGCGGCGAAGACCAGGAAGCCGGCGCGCCAGCCGAGGCCGCCGACCAGGGCCCCGGAGATCGTCGGACCGGCGGCCAGGCCGACGCCGCCGGTGGTGCCGAGGGCGGCGTACGCCTTGGTGCGGGCGGGTCCGGAGAAGGTGGTGGCCAGCAGCGCGCCGCCGCTCGCCATCACGCCGGCGGCGCCGAGTCCGGCGAGGGCGCGGGCCGCGTCCAGTACGAGGACGTCCGTGGCGGTGGCGCTCAGCAGCAGGCCGGCGGTGAACAGGGCCGCTCCGGAGCGGTAGACGCGGCGGCGGCCGAAGAGGTCGGCGAGCGCGCCGGTGACCAGCATGAAGCTTGACGCCGTCAGGAAGTACCCGGTGACCGCCCACTGGAGGCTCGCGCCCGAGGCGCCGAGGTCCGCGCCGATGTCCGGCAGCGCCACCGTGGTGCCGGACATCGACATGGCCAGGGTGAGCATCCCGAGCAGGACCAGGCCGAGGGTGACGGCCGGGCGGCGGGAGCGGGGACCGGAGGGGCTCTTGGGGTCGGTGTCGTCCATGGCCCCGACGCTAGGTTCGCGGGCCGGCCCGCCACATCTGCCGGGCGACCGGGATCGGCGCCCCGGTCACCCGGTCACCGGGACCCGGTCATCCGACAGATGTGGGGGCGGGGTGCCGGCCCGTAGCGTCCTCGATGTCAGCCGGCCGGGCCGGGACGCCCCGGACGCTCGTAAGGGGTGTCCGGCCGGGTCGCGCCGGACGGGAGCGGCGGTCTCCGACACGACACCCCCGAGGGGGGCCGCCGCGTCCCGGCGCACCGGCCGAAAGGCCCGTCGTGGCTCACTCGCCCCGCAGTTCACCCCCACACACAAGGAAGCATCGCCATGAACTCCGCCCCCCTCCGCGTCGCCGTCATCGTCGGTTCCACCCGCGAGGGCCGGTTCGGCCCCACCGTGGCCGACTGGTTCGTCCGCGAGGCCCGCGCCCACTCCGGCCTGGACGTCGATGTGCTCGACCTGGCGGACGCGGGCATTCCGAACGCCCTGTCCGGCGAGCCCACCCCCGAGGTCGCCGCGGTCTCCCCGCGCCTGGCCGCCGCCGACGCCTTCGTGGTCATCACGCCCGAGTACAACCACTCGTACCCCGCCTCCCTCAAGGCCGCGATCGACTGGCACTTCCCGCAGTGGCAGGCCAAGCCCGTCGCCTTCGTCTCCTACGGCGGGGTGAGCGGCGGCCTGCGCGCCGTGGAGCACCTGCGGCAGGTCTTCGCCGAGCTGCACGCCGTCACCGTCCGGGACACGGTCAGCTTCCACATGGCCTGGGACCGCTTCGACGAGGCGGGCGAGCCGCTGGACGCCGACGTGGTCAACGGCGCGGCCAAGCGGATGCTCGACCAGCTCGTCTGGTGGGGCCGCGCCCTGCGGCAGGCCCGCGCCGAGGTGCCCTACGGCGCCTGAGATCTCCCCCCTCGTAAGGCTGCTGACCAGCCATTACTGTGGCCGTCATGCTGCACGGACGCGCCACGGAACTCGACGCACTCGACCGGCTTCTCGCCGACGCCCGCCAAGGGCGCAGCGGCGCCCTGCTGCTCCGCGGCGAGGCCGGCATCGGCAAGTCCGTGCTGCTCGACCACGCCGCGCGCACCGCGCGGGAGGCCGGGATGCGGGTACTGCGCGGCACCGGCGTCGAGGCCGAGGGGGAACTCCCCTACGCGGGGCTGCACTTGATGCTTGCCGGGGTGCTCGACCGGCTCGACCGGCTGCCCGGGGCCCAGGCGGAGGCGCTGCGCTCCGCCCTCGGCATGGCCTCCGTCGGCGACGGCGACCGCTTCCTCGTCGGACTCGCGGTGCTCACCCTCCTCGACGGCCTCGCCGAGGAGCAACCACTGCTGTGTCTCGTGGACGACGCACACTGGCTCGACCGGGAGTCGGCGGACGCCCTGCTGTTCGCCGCCCGCCGCCTGGGCGTCGAGCCGATCGCCGTCGTCCTGGCCGTCCGCGAGGGCGACGCCCCCGACTTCCCGGCTCCCGGCATACCGGAGCTGCGGCTGTCCGGTCTCGACCCGGCGGCCGCCGGCGCCCTGCTGGACGAGCACGCCGCCGGGCTGTCCCGGCACGCGCGCGAGCTCGTCCTGAAGGAGGCCGCGGGCAATCCGCTGGCCCTGTGCGAACTGCCCTCCGCACAGCGGGAGGACGAGCGGTACGCCTCCCCGTACGGCATGGCCGTCCTCCCGCCGCACAGCAGGCTGCTGCGCGCGTTCACCACGGCCGTCGCGGCGCTGCCGGAACCCACCCGGGCGCTGCTCCTCGTCGCCGCCGCGGCGGGCGCGGCCGACCTCGCGACCGTGCTCGGCGCGGCGGAACGTTTCGGCGCCGGTCTGGACGACCTCGAACCGGCCGAACGGGCCCGGCTCCTGGCCCTCGTGGACGGCCGGCTCGCCTTCCGGCACCCCCTGGTGCGGACCGCCGTCTACCAGGACGCGCCCGCGAGCCGCCGGCTCGCCGCGCACCGGGCGCTGGCCGACGCGCTCGCCGGCCGCCCGGACCAGGCGGACCAGCGGGCCTGGCACCTCGCCGCCGCCGGAACCGGGCCCGACCCGGAGACCGCCCGGCTGCTGGAGGAGAGCGCCGAACGCGCCCGCGCGCGCGGCAGTTCGCGCGCCGTCGCCGCCGCCTACGAGCGGGCGGCCGAGCTCACCCCGGACCCCGCCGGGCGGTGCCGCCGGCTGACGGCCGCGGCGCGGGCCGCGACGGACGCCGGCCGGCCCGCCCACGCCGAGGAACTGGCCGGACGGGCCGCCGCGCTGGCGGACGGGCCGGCCGCGCTGGCCGCCGCCGTCCGGGTCCGGGCGGAGGCCGTGGACGAGCAGGGCCGCTCCCGGGACGCGTACGCCCTGCTCGCCGGCGCCGTCCCGGACCTGGCCGGGCCCGCCCCCGAGCTCGTCGGGCCCCTGCTCTTCCAAGCCGCCCAGGCCGCCTGGCACGCCGCCGACCAGGCCGCCCTGGACCGTACCGCCGCACAGGCCGCCGAGCTGGGGCTGCCCGAGGCCGGGCGGATCGCCGCGCTCGCCCGGCTCGCCGCCGGGCAGCACCGGTGCGGCCCCGCCGACTCCGGCGCCGGCGCCGACGCCGTCCGCGAGCTCATCGGCGCCGACGGCGACTCGGCGGCGGACGTCCGGGAGGCGGTGCGCCTCGGCTGGTGGCACCTGTTCGCGGGCGACCTGCCGGCCGCGCGGGACGTGGCCGTCGCGCTGGAGCGGCGGTGCCGGGAGAGCGGCGCCATCGGCACCCTGGCCCTCGTCCAGATGCTGCTCGCCCGCACGCAGTTGCTGCTCGGCCTGCACCGCGAGGCGCTGGCCACCGCCACCGAGGGGATACGGGTCGCCGAGGACACCGGGCACACCCGGGCCCGGATCCACCTGGCCACCGTCCTCGCCCAGCTCGCCGCCGCCCGGGGCGACGAGGAGGGCACCCGCGCGCTGACCGCCGAGGCCCTCGCCCTCGGCGTGGCCCCCGGCACGGTGCACGCCGCCTGCGCCCTCGCCCTGCTCGACCTGGGCCTCGGCCGCACGGAAGCGGCGTTCGACCGGCTCACCGCCGTCGCCGAGGGCACGGAACGCCAGGGGCTCATCGGCAGCCTGCCCGACCTCGTCGAGGCCGCGGCCCGGCTGGACCGGCCCGAGGGCGGCCGGTACGCCCTGAGCTGGTACGAGCGGCACGCCGCGGCCTACCCCCGGCCCTGGACGCGGGCGGTCGCCGAGCGCTGCCGGGCCCTGCTCGCCGCCGGCCCGGCCGCCGCCGGCGAACACTTCGCGCACGCCCTGCGGCTGCACCGCGACGGCGGCTCCGCCTTCGAGCGGGCCCGCACCGAGCTGCTGTACGGCGAGCACCTGCGCAGGCGGCGGCAGACCTCCGAGGCGCGCCCGCTCCTGCGGGCCGCGCTGCACACCTTCGACCGGCTGGGCGCGGCCCCCTGGGCCGGACGGGCCCGCACCGAACTCCGCGCCACCGGTGAGAGCCTCGCCGCGCCGACCGCGACCCCGGGCCTCCTCGACCGGCTCACGCCGCAGGAGTCGCAGGTCGCGAAGCTGGCGGCGCAGGGGCTGAGCAACCGGGACATCGGGGCGCGGCTGTTCATCAGTCCCCGGACGGCCGGCTACCACTTGTCGAACGTCTACCCGAAGCTGGGGATCAGCTCGCGGACGGAGCTTGCTCGGTTGGGGTTGTGAGGGGTGCCCCGGTCCCTCCCTTTCGCCGTTTCCTGGGGCTGCCGCCCCAGACCCCGCTGATCGCGGCTTCGCCGCTCGTCCTCAAACGCCGGACAGGCTGATATAGCCCGTCCGGCAGGTTGTAGGATGACTGGGCAACCGGGTTACCCGGTCAAGAGGAACGAGCCGCCCCCGGAAGGACCCCGTGGCACTACGAGCAGCCGGACGCCAGTCCCTCGTCGACACCGTCGTGGAACAACTGCGCACCCAGGTGGCGGCCGGCGAATGGCCGGTAGGCGCCCGCATCCCCACCGAGCACGCCCTCGCCGAACAGCTCCAGGTCGGGCGCAACACCGTCCGCGAAGCCGTCCGCGTCCTCGTGCACGCCGGAATGCTGCGCTCCCGGCAGGGTGAGGGCACCTTCGTCGTCTCCACCGCCGACCCGGCGGAGATCATGCGCGGGGTACAGCGCGCCGGCGTACGGGACGTCCTCGAACTGCGGATCGCGCTGGAGGCCGAGGCCGCCCGGCTCGCCGCCACCCGCCACGAACCCGCCGACCTGGAGCGGATGCGTGCCGCCCTGGACGCCCAGAAGGAGCTGGAGGACGCCGACGGCCAGCCGGACTCCGGCAGCCTGGAGCTGTACGCGCACCACGACATCGAGTTCCACAAGGCCGTCGTGGAGGCGGCGCACAACACCGCGCTGACCGCCACGTACACCTGGTTCAGCAGCTCCGTGCGCGAGGCGCTGCTCACGGCCCTCGACGACCGGGAAATGCCGCGCATCCTCCACGGCGACCACCACGCCGTCATGGAGGCCATCGCCTCCGGCGACCCCGACGCGGCCCACCGCGCCGCGCGGGCCCTGCTCGAACGCCCCAAGCAGGCGGTCGAGGCACTGCTGGCCGACCAGCGGCGGTAACCCCCGGGGACACTCCCGGCCCTCCCGCGTCCCGCCCGGCGGGCCCTCGCCCCGCCGCCCGAGCTCCACCCGAAAGGCACCCGCATGTCCGAATCGAGGCCCCAGACACCCCTCATAGCCGCCGAGGAGCCCTCCGCGGCGGCCCCCACCCCCGCCGCCGTACGCAGCCTGCGGGCGCACCCCGCGCTGGTGCTCGCCGGCATCATCCTGGCCTCGCTGAACATGCGGGCGGCGCTGGCCGGCGTCTCCCCGATGGTCGGCGAGATCAACGACCACTTCGGGCTGAACGCGACCGCCAGCAGCCTGGTCACGACCATTCCGCTGGTCTTCATGGGTCTCGGTTCGATCGCCGCGCCGCGGCTGGCCCGCCGCTTCGGCACCGAGTCGGTGCTGTGCGCCGCCCTCGTCCTGCTGTGCGGCGGCATCCTGATCCGCGTCGCGCCCCCGGTGGCCGCGCTGTTCGTGGGCGGCGCGCTGGTCGGCACGGCCATCGCCTTCCTCAACGTCCTGATGCCCGGCCTGATCAAGCGGGACTTCCCGGACCGGGCCGCGAGCATGACCGCGCTCTACTCCACGGCGATGATCCTCGGCGCCACCGCCTCGGCCGCCTGCGCGGTCCCGCTGGAGAACGCCCTCGGCGGCTGGCGCGGCTCGCTCGCCTCCTGGGCGCTGCTCGCCGCCCTCGCCGTCCTGGTGTGGATCCCGCAGGCGCTGCTCTCCCGGCGCGGCGGCCACCACGTCCCCGCCCCGGCGGCCGGCGGGACCTCCTCCGAGGGTCCGGCCCTGCTGCGCTCCGGGCTGGCCTGGCAGGTCACCCTGTTCATGGGCACCCAGTCGCTGATCGCCTACGTGTGCATCGCCTGGATGCCGACCGTCTTCACCGATCACGGCATGGCCAAGGGCGAGGCGGGCCTCGTCTACGCCTTCTACACGCTGGTGCAGATGGCCGGTTCGTTCGTCGTGCCCGTCCTCGCCGGACGGCTGCGCGACCAGCGGCTGCTGGCCGTGGGCGTCGTCCTGCTGCTGGCCGGCGGCGCGACCGGGCTGCTGCTCGCCCCGGTGGCGGGCGCCTGGGTGTGGGCGACGATGATGGGCGTCGCCCAGGGCGGCACCCTGGGCCTCGCGCTGACGCTGATGGTGCTGCGCAGCCGCGACGCGCACACCGCCGCCCGGCTCTCCGGCATGGCGCAGACCTGGGGTTATCTCCTCGCGTCCGTCGGCCCGTTCGCCGTCGGCGCGGTGCACCAGGCCACCGGCGGCTGGGAGTTGCCGATCTGCGTCCTCCTCGCCGCCTGCCTGGCTCTGGTGTTCCTGGGGCTCGGCGCCGGGCGCGATCGGAAGATCTGAGACGTTAGGGGTGGGTGAGACACCGTCCACGCCGTGAGGAGCGCGCCACCGTGCCCAGCCCGTCGCCCCTGATCACCGTCCCGCCGAAGCTCGCCGAGCACCACGAGGAGCACAACCCCGAGCACGCCGCCGAGTGGATCGCGGGGCTGCCGGACCTGGCGGCCGGCTTCCTGGACCGCTGGAACCTGCGGCCCGACGGGGAGCCGGCCCACGGCTACGTGGCCCTCGTCCTGCCCGTCCGACGGGAGGACGGCACCCCGGCGGCGCTCAAGCTCCAGCCCATCGACGACGAACGGGCCGGCGAGCCGCTCGCGCTCCGTGCCTGGAACGGCGGCGGCGCGGTCCGGCTCCTCGAACACGACCCCGCCACCGCCACCCTGCTCCTCGAACGCCTCGACGCCACCCGGTCGCTGGACGACGAACCGGACGCCGAGGCCGCCCTGCTGACCCTGGCCGGCCTGCTGGCCCGCCTCCATACGGCCCCCGCCCCGGAGGGCATGCGGCACCTGGGAGACGTGGTGCGCGAGATGCTCACCGGCGTACCGGAGGCCCTGCCCGCCCTGGAGGACCCCGCCGAACGCCGCTGGCTCGCCGACTGCGCCGAGGTGGTCCGCGACGTGGCCGACGAGCCCGGCGACCGGCTGCTCCACTGGGACCTGCACTACGAGAACGTGCTGGCCCCCCTCCCCGGCAGCCCCGCCGCCGAGCGCGGCCCCTGGCTGGCCATCGACCCCGTCCCGCTCGTCGGGGACCCCTGCTTCGATCTGATGCCGGCGTTCGACAACCGCTGGGACGACCTCGTCGCCACGGGCGACGTGGAACGGGCCGTACGGCGGCGGTTCGACCTGATGACCGACGTCCTGAGCCTGGACCGGGGCCGGGCGGCACGGTGGACGATGGCGCGGGCGCTGCAGAACTCGCTGTGGGACGTGGAGGACGGGGAGACCCGCCTCCAGGAGGAGCAGATGGCGGTGGCCCGGGCGGTGGCGCGGTACGTGTGACAGCCGCCCTTGGCCTGCCGCGGCGCTTTCTCGCAGCCCCACGTCTCGTAGCGGGGACCGCGTGGGCGAGAGCGGCACTCGGCGCCGTCTCGGCGGGCGGCCGAGTGCCGGGAGCGGGGTCTTACTCCTCCCCCGCCAGCGTCAGCTTGCGCAGTTTTTCGCCCGCGTACCAGGTCGCCGCCACCGTGACTCCGGCGAGCAGGACCAGCGCCACCGGCAGGCCCACGTCCGAGGAGACGGCGCCCGGTGCGGCGATGCGTTCGGCCAGGGACAGGGACCACTGCTGGACGCTGAGCGTCCGTGCGCCCGGGACCAGGCTGCCGAAGAGGGACTCCCAGATCAGGGCGTAGACGAGGCCGGCGACGACCGCGTGCCGGGTGATCGTGCCCAGGAGCAGGAAGAGGGCGCTGTAGGCCACGGAGGCGACGGCGGCGGCGATCGTGTAGGCGAGGGCGATGCGCTGGCTGTTCCCGTTCAGCAGCAGGCCCGCGATCAGGGTCGGGATCGCCGAGAAGGCGACGGTGACGCCGGTCGCGACGAGGAGCTTGGTGAAGACGATCGTCGGGCGCTTGACCGGTTTGGCGAGGAGGTAGACGACCGAGCCGTCGTCGATCTCCGGGCCGATGGCGCCGGTGCCGGCGATGACGCCGATCAGCGGGACCATGGTGGCCAGCGCGAAGCCGCCCAGGACCTTGGTCGCGGTGTCGTCGTCGGCGCCGGTCAGCAGGCGGACGGCGGCGGAGATGAGCAGCAGCAGGGCGGGCAGGGTGAAGAGGACGGCGGCCCGGCGGCGGCCGAGGAGTCCCCGGTAGGTGAGCCGGGCGACGGTCGGGTGGTAGATCCGGTGGGTGGTTCCCATGGTTCGGCGCCTCCTTTCAGGCCGTGACGAGGTAGGAGAAGACCGACTCCAGGGACTCGTCCGAGGGCGAGACCGTGAGGAGGCGGATGCCGTGCGCGCGGGCCACGGCCGGGAGCAGGGTGGTGAACCGGCCGAAGTCCACGGCCTGGACGCGCAGCGCGCCCTCCTGGACGTCCACCTCGATGCCGGACGTCGACGGGTCGGCGATGAGCGCGGCGGCGAGGGCGCGGTCGTCGTCGGAGCGGACCAGGTAGCGGTGCGGCCGGTTGGTCATCAGCCGGCGGATCTTGCGGAAGTCGCCGGACGCGGCGTGCCGTCCGGCCACCACGACCTCGATGTGCGCCGCGAGCTGCTCGACCTCCTCCAGGATGTGCGAGGAGAACAGCACCGAGCGGCCCTCGGACCCCATCCGCCGCAGCAGGTCCATGAGTTGCATGCGCTGCCGGGGGTCCATGCCGTTGAACGGTTCGTCGAGCAGCAGCACGGACGGGTCGTGGACGAGGGCGGACGCCATCTTGACGCGCTGCCGCATGCCCTTGCTGTACGTGGAGATCTTCCGGTCCTGGGCGTACTCCATCTCGACCGTGGCCAGCGCCCGGCGGGCAGCCGCGTCGGGCAGCCCGTGGAGTTCGGCGTTGGCGCGCACGAACTCCAGCCCGGTGAGGAAGTCGTACATCGCCTCGCGCTCGGGGACGACGCCGATGTGGCGGTAGATCTCCTCGTTGCCCCAGATGACCGTGCCGTCGAGGGTGACCGTGCCGGTGGAGGGGGCGAGGAAGCCGCCCATCATGTTGATGAGCGTGGACTTGCCCGCGCCGTTGGGGCCGAGCAGGCCGGTGACGCCGGGGCCGATGGTCATGGAGACGTCGTTGACGGCCACCACGTTGCCGAACCAGCGGGAGACGTTGTCGATGCGAATCTCGCTCATGGGCGCGGCCCGTTCCTTCGGGGGTGGTGATCGGGGGACGGGTGGCCGCTCACAGTCCGGCCTTCCGGTAGCGGCGCATCAGCAGCCCGTACGAGCCGGCGATCAGCGCGAGGACGACGAGCAGGTAGACGATCCCCGCGCCGGTGCCCGGGCCGTGGCCGCCGGGGAAGCTGGACGTCGCGCCGAGGAACGCCGTCTGCACCCCGTCGACGAGGGTGACCGGGGAGAACAGGCCCAGCCAGCCGATGACATGGGTCTCGTCCTGGGCGAGGGCGATGCCCTGGACGGTGCTCACGGCGCCGTACGAGATGGTGAGGACCGCGATCACGGCCGCCACGCCGAAGCCGCGGCGCGGGGTGAGGGCCGCGACGACCAGGCCGAGACCGGCGAAGAGGAGGGACAACAGGGCCACGGAGACCAGTCCTTGGGCGAAGGCTTTCGTCTGGGCGGCGAAGCCGAGCTTCGCGAGCAGGGCGCCCACGTAGAGGATCAGCAGGGGTGCCGCGGTGAGCAGGAACAGCGCCGAGGCGAGCGCGGCGTACTTGGCCAGGACGTAGTCCACGCGCTCGATCGGACGGGAGAAGTAGAGCGGGATCGTCCGGAAGCGCAGGTCCCGGGAGACCGCCTGCGGCGCCTGGGCGGCGAGGTAGAGCCCGATGACGGCCTGGAGGAGGATCGCGTACCGCGTGTACTCGACGGGCAGGTCGCTCATCTTGGTGGCGACGGCCACCGCGACGATGATCGCGGCCGGGGCGCACATCACCGCGAGCAGCGTCATCGGCAGGACCTTGGACTTGGCCGAGCGGCCCAGTCCGTAGGCGCCGCGCAGGCTCTGCGACCAGAGCGAGCGGCGGGCGTAGCCGCGGCCCAGGCGGGGGCCGGTGTACGGCCGGTAGCCGATGTTGTGGATCACGTCCTGGGCGGGCGTGGGCCTGGTCTCAGGCGGCATGGGACGTGCCCCTTTCCCGCTGGCTGTGGTCGGTGGGAGCGCCGTCGGCGGCGTGGCCGGCGGGAGCGCCGTCGGTCCTGAACACCTCGGCGATGCGGTGCCGGCGCTGTTCCATCCGCACCAGGCCCAGCCCGAGCCCGGCCACCGCGTCGCGCACGACGTCGTACGTCTCGTCCCCGGCGAGGTCGACGAGCAGCACGTGCCCGCCGCCCGCCGCCGGGTACCCGCCCGCGCCGCCGGCGGCCCGCACCGCGAGCCCGGCGGCCGTGAGGGCCGCGCCGAGGGCGCCCGTCCCGTCCGGGTGGGCGTCGGTGTCGGTGACCTCGACGGCGAGGGAGCCGGTGGCCTGGGTGAAGTCACTGGTGGCGGAGGAGCGCAGCAGCCGGCCGCCGTCGATGACGACGACGTGGTCGCAGGTGCGCTCCAGTTCGCCGAGGAGGTGGGAGGTGACCAGCACCGAGATCCCGAAGTCGGTGTGGACCCGGCGGATCAGGGCGAGCATCTCGTCGCGGCCGACGGGGTCGAGGCCGTTGGTCGGCTCGTCGAGCAGCACCAGGCGGGGGTCGTGGACCAGGGCCTGGGCCAGTTTCACCCGCTGCTTCATCCCCGTGGAGTAGCCGCCCATCGGGCGGTAGCGCTCCTCGTAGAGGCCCACGTGCCGGAGGGTGTCCGCGGTGCGCTCGCGCGCGGCGGTCAGCGGCAGCCCGGACATCCGCGCCATGTGCACGACGAACTCGGTGGCCGAGACGTCGGGCGGCAGGCAGTCGTGCTCGGGCATGTAGCCGACCCGCTCCCGGATGGCCGCGCCCTCCGTGGCCACGTCCAGTCCGAGCACCCGGGCGCTGCCCTCGGTGGCCGGGGACAGCCCCAGCAGGATCTTGATCAGCGTCGACTTGCCGGCTCCGTTGGCGCCGACCAGGCCCGTCACTCCCGGGGTGATGTCGACGGAGAGCCGGTCGAGCGCGGTCACCTTGGGGTACCGCTTGCTGAGGCTTTCGGTGGCGATCACTGTCACGTCATCGACGGTAGTGGCGCCGGCCACAGCGGGCGTCCCCCTAGGTGACGGCTTCCGCCTAGTCCTCCAGGCTGATCGTCCCGTAGGGGGTGGGCCGGAAGTACGGGACCGGGGCGAGGGCGGGATGGAGCAGGGGCGGGGGCGCTTCTCACAGGGCGCGGGCGGTGATGTCGCCGTAGGCGGTGGTCGCGCGGATGGCGAGGCCGGCCGTGCCGTCGTTCTTCAGGGCGTTGCTCACCCGGCCGTAGGTGGTGCCGGCGTCCAGGGTGGCCGAGACACCGGGGGCGGCCGTGACGGAGATGTCGCCGGACTGGGCGCTGAGCACGACCGTGCCGCGCACCGCCTCGGCGATCCGGATGTCGCCCCGCGCGGTGCCGATCTCCGCCGGGCCGGTGAGCCGGCCCACCTCGACGTCGCCGTCGGTCACGGTGAGGCGGAGGCTCGCCGCCTCGTCGATCTTGACGGTGCGGTACGCGCCGTCGAAGACGACGTCGCCGAGGCGGCCGACGCCGCGCAGTTCGGCGCTGCCCGACTTCCCCTCGACGTGCGAGCCGGCGGGCACCCGCACGGTGACCTCGACGGATCCGGTGGGGCCGAAGTACTGGTTCTTCGGCGCCCGGGAGGCGATCCGCAGGACACCGTCGGCGTAGACGACCTCGGTCTGCTCCGCCGCCTTCACGTCGCGGCTCTTGGCGGCGTTCGCCGGCAGCACCTCGACGGTGGTGTCCGACCGGTCGGCGGCGATGACCTGGACGCGCCCGGCGGGGAGGTCGAGGACGGTGGTGACGGCGGCGGGGGTGTCGAACTTCAGCATGGTGGGCTCCTGACGGGTCGTTCGTTTCTGACGTTGGAAACGCTACGTTGCGTTCGCCATTTCGACAACATCCACGTTGCGCGGTGACCGCAAAGCTGCACGTCAGAGCAGAAATTTCATTGCAACGGTCCACAGAGCAACGCAACACACATCCGACCGTTCATTGCAATGACCTCGCACCGAACGCTACGGTGAGCACCTCGTACGACCGTGAAGAGGGAGAACCCCATGCCGGGAGGCAGGCTCACCCAGCAGGAACGCCGGCAGATCGCGCTGGGCCTGGCCGACGGCCTCGCCTACGCCGAGATCGCCAGGCGCCTCGACCGCCCCACCTCGACCGTCACGCGCGAGGTGATGCGGAACGGCGGTCCCGCCGGCTACCGCGCCGACGTCGCCCACCGCGCCACCGAACAGCGCGCCCACCGCCGCCGGCAGCCCGCCGCCCGGGGGCCGGAGGCGGCGCCTCAGCCGTACGGGCGCGACGCCGAGGCGGTGCGCGCGTACGAGGAGGTGTTCACGGCCGTCCTCGTGCGGTCCGGCACGCCCAGGATGATGGCCCGCGTGCTGGCCTGCCTCTGCCTGAGCGACACGGGCAGCCTCACCGCGTCCGAGCTCGTCCGGCGGCTCCGGGTCAGTCCGGGGTCGGTCTCCAAGGCGGTCGCGTTCCTGGAGGAGCAGGGCCTCGTCCGCCGGGAGCGGGACGGGGGCCGCCGCGAGCGGTACGTCGTCGACGACGACGTCTGGTACCAGTCCATGATGGCCAGCGCGCGCGGCACCACCCAGCTCGCCGCGACCGCGCGGGACGGGGTCGCCGTCCTCGGCCGGGGCACCCCGGCAGCCGTCCGCATGGAGAACATCGCACGCTTCCTCGACTTCATCAGCGAGAGCATCGTCCGCGCCGCCGAGCAGGCCCGCGAGGTCCTCCACACCAGGCCGGCGACGGTCCCGGACGACCCCGCCGAACCGGCCCCGGACCGCGCGCGGACGGCGGACCGCGCGTAAGTACAGAGCGGCGCCCAGGCCGGGCCGCCGCCGCACCCCTTGACGCAGCCGTCGAAGATTGTCACATTCATCGGTGTCAACTTCCGCACCGGCAGGGACGGTTGCGTCATGAAGACCGCCGCGTCACCGCACGTCACAGAGGACCTGGCCGGATTCCGGGAGGTGCAGCGCCTCGCCTACGCCTGCGCCGAGGCCGTCGCCGCGCAGCTCGTCCCCGGGATGACCGAGCGCGACGCCGCCCGGCTGCAGCGGGAGTGGCTGCGGCGGCGCGGGGTGCGCGACTGGTTCCACCTGCCGTTCGCCTGGTTCGGCGACCGCACGGCGTTCACCGGCTTCCGGGTGCCCACGCAGTTCTTTCCCTCGGGGCGGCGGCTGGCCCCCGGGATGCCGTTCGTCCTGGACCTGGCGCCGGTGTACCGGGGGTTCACGGCCGACGTCGGCTACTCGGGCTGCCTCGGACCGGACCCGCTGCACGCCCGGATGCTCGACGACCTCCTGGACCACCGCGACCTCATCCTGCGCGGCGTCCGCGAGCGCCGTCCGCTGCGCGCGGTCTACGAGGACGTCGACCGGCTCATGACGCGCCAGGGCTACGCCAACCGGCACCGCGCCTACCCCTTCGGGGTGATCGCCCACAAGGTCGGCCGGGTGCGGGACCGGCGCCGCTCGCCCCGGGTCCTCGGCTTCGGCACCCAGGCGCTGAAGGGGCTGGCCTCCGACGCGCTGCACGGGCACCGGGAGGGCTGGTCGCCGCTGTGGAGCCCGTACCGCTTCTCCGACCACCCGCCCACGCCCGGGCTGTGGGCGGTCGAGCCGCACCTCGGATTCCGCGGCACGGGCGTGAAGTTCGAGGAGCTGCTGGTGGTCACCGACTCGCGGGATCCGGAGGAGAGCGCGTTCTGGCTGGACGACGACCTCCCGCACGTGCGGCGGGCCCGGCACCTCCCCCGCGTACGGGAACGACAGGCAGTGGGTCACGACGGACAGGAGGGAACCGGACGATGAACGCCTTCGGCACGGAGCTCGAAGGGGCGCGCGAGCGCCGGGTGCGGTCGGCCGGGGTCGAGCTGTGCGTCGCCGAACTGGGCGACGCCGCCGACCCCACCATCGTCCTGCTGCACGGCTATCCGGACAGCAAGGAGGTCTGGGCACCGGTCGCCCAGCGCTTGAAGAAACGTTTCCATGTGGTGCTCTACGACGTGCGCGGCTGCGGCCGGTCGACCGCGCCGAGCCCGCTGCGCGGCGGCTTCACCCTGGAGAAGCTGACGGACGACTTCCTCGCGGTCGCGGACGCCGTCAGCCCGGACGCCCCGGTGCACCTGGTCGGGCACGACTGGGGATCCGTGCAGGGCTGGGAGTTCACCACGGTCCGCCGCACCGAGGGCCGGATCGCCTCCTTCACCTCCGTCTCCGGACCCTCGCTCGACCACTTCGGCCACTGGATCAAGGACCGCGCCGTCCGGCCCACCCCGCGCCGCGCCGCGCAGCTGCTCGGTCAGGGCGCCCGCTCCTGGTACGTGTACGCGCTGCACACGCCGCTGCTGCCGGAGGCCGCCTGGCGCGGGCCGCTCGGCAAGCGGTGGCCGGACGTGCTGGAACGGTCCGAGAAGGTGCCGAGGGGCCCGTACCCCACCGCGTCCCTGCCGGACGACGCCGCCCACGGCGCCTGGCTCTACCGCGACAACGTCCGGGAGCGGACGCGCCGGCCGCGCCCCGACGCGTACGCGCACGCCCCCGTGCAGCTGATCACGCCGACCGGCGACCCGTTCCTCTCCGAGCACCTCTACGACGGCCTGGAGCGCTGGGCCCCCAACCTGGTGCGCCGGACCGTCCGCGCGGGCCACTGGGTCCCGCGCACACGCCCGGGCCAACTCGCCGACTGCATCACAGAGTTCGTGGCACGGCAGACGGGCACCCCCACCCCCGCGCCGGCCCGGCGCGTACCGGCGGGCGGAAAGGCGCGCGCCGAACGCTACGAGCGGTACGAACGGCGCTTCGCCGGGCGGCTCGTCCTGGTGACCGGCGCCGCGAGCGGCATCGGCCGGGCCACCGCCTTCGCCTTCGCCGAGGCGGGCGCGCGGGTCGCCGCGGTGGACCGGGACGCGGAGGGCGCCACGCGCACGGCCGAGCTCGCCCGGCTCCTCGGCGCACCCGAGGCGTGGGCCGAGTGCGTGGACGTCTCCGACGAGGCGGCGATGGAGAAGCTGGCGGCCCGTACCGCCGAGCGCCACGGCGTCGTCGACGTCCTGGTCAACAACGCGGGCATCGGCGTGGCGGGACCGTTCCTCGACACCCCGCCGGAGGCCTGGCGGCAGACCCTGGACGTCAACCTGTGGGGCGTGCTGCACGGCTGCCGCCTCTTCGGCCGGCAGATGGCCGAGCGCGGCGAGGGCGGCCACATCGTCAACACCGCCTCGGCCGCCGCCTTCCAGCCGTCCCGGACGCTGTCCGCCTACAGCACCTCGAAGGCCGCGGTGCTGATGCTCTCGGAGTGCCTGCGCGCCGAGCTCGGCGACCGGGACATCGGCGTCACCGCCGTCTGCCCGGGCATCGTCGCCACGGGCATCACGTCCGCCACCCTCTTCACGGGCGTCCCGGAGGAGGAGCAGCGCCGGCTGCGCGAGCGGGCCACCCGGCTGTACGGGCGGCGGAACTACCCGCCGGAGCGGGTGGCCGACGCGATCCTCCGGGCCGTCCACGACGACCTGCCGGTCGTCCCCGTCACGCCCGAGGCGCACGCCCTCCGCCTCCTCGCCCGCTTCGCCCCCCGCCTGCGGCAGGCCGTGGCCCGCGCCGAGCCGCGGCTCTGATCGGACCTCTTCGAAGGAGGACCCGCATGACCACCGACCACCACCCCATCACCCCCCGGCGCGTCTCCTTCGACTGGCGGGAGACGCCGCTGCACTGGATCCCGGACGAGCCGACGGCCACCCACGTCATCAACGTGCTGCACCTGCTGCTGCCCGCCGGGGAGCGGTGGTTCGTCAAGGTCTTCAAGGAGGCCCTGCCGCTGGTCCGGGAACCCGAACTGCTCAAGGACGTCAAGGGGTTCATGGGCCAGGAGGCCACCCACAGCGTCCAGCACTCCTACGTCCTCGACCACCTGGCCCACCAGAAGCTCGACACCACCCCCTACACCAGACAGGTCGACTTCCTCTTCGACGTGCTCCTCGGCGAGCGGCCCCCGTTCGGGCTGCCGCTCTCCGAGCGGGAGTGGCTGCGGTTCCGGCTGTCGGTGATAGCGGCGGTGGAACAGTTCACGGCCGTCCTCGGCGACTGGGTGCTGCGGGCCGACGCCCTCGACGCCGCCCGGCCCGACCCGGTGATGCTCGACCTGCTGCGCTGGCACGGCGCCGAGGAGGTCGAGCACCGGTCGGTGGCCTTCGACATGTACCAGCACTGCGGCGGCGACGAGCCCGGCCGCTACGCCCGGCGCGTCCTCGGCATGGCGGTCACCGCGCCCGTTCTGACGTACCTGTGGGGGCGCGGCGCCGCCTACCTGATCCGGCACGACCCCCGGCTCGCCAAGCGGCTCCGCTACACGCTGCGCCACCACAAGCGCGCCGTGGACAAGGGGCTGCTGCCCACCTGGCGCGAGCTGGGGGCGGCCATCCCGCGCTACCTCCGGCGGGCTTACCACCCTTCCCAGGAAGGGTCGTTGAGCAGGGCCGTCGCCTACCTCGCCGCCTCCCCCGCCGCCACCGGGGGACGGGCGCCGGGCGGTACGGTCGCGTCGTAGGGTGCGGTCCGTGCCGCGTGGTGCCGCGGCGCGAGGAGAGGAACGGGAACGGTGCCGGTGAGGAGTACCCCGTGAGCGAGTCGCCGGCGTACCGGATCGAGGACCTGGCCCACCTCAGCGGTGCCACGGTCCGTACGATCCGCGCCTACCAGGACCGGGGCCTCCTGCCCAAGCCCGAGCGGCGCGGCCGCGCGAACGTCTACGGCGACGCGCATCTGGCCCGGCTGCGGCGGATCGGTGATCTCCTGGAGCGCGGCTACACGCTCGCCAGCATCAAGGAGCTGCTGGACGCCTGGGACGCCGGGCGGGGGCTGGGCGGCGTCCTCGGGCTCGTCGCGGAGGTGGACGGGCCGTGGTCGGACGAGCGGACCGGCCGCGTCACCCGCGCCGAGCTGGTCGAACGGTTCGGGGGCGTTCCGGACGACTCGGCCGTCGAGGACGCCGTGGAGCTGGGCGTCCTCGAACCGGTACCGGGCTCCCCGGACACCTTCCTGGTCCCGAGCCCGCAGGAGCTGGCCGTCGCGGCCGAACTGCACTCCTCCGGCGTGCCCCTCGCGGCCATCCTCGCCCATCTGCGGGAGGTGCGCGTCCAGGTCGAGCGGCTGGCCGGCCGCTTCGTCGAGTTCACCGACGAACACGTCTTCCGGCCCTACCTCGACCACCCGCCGACCGAGGAGGAGGCGGACCGGGCCGCCGCGCTCGTCCGGCGGCTGCGGCCCCTCGCCCAGCAGACCGTGGACGCCGAACTCGCCCGCGCCATGCGGCTGCTGGCCGTCCGCAACCTGCGCCGGCACCTGGGGGAGGCGGACCGGCACGCGTCCGCGCCGCGGCCCGCGGCGTCCGCCGCCGACGCCGCGCGGGTGACGGTCGAGCTGCCCGCCGCCACGGTGGACGCCGTCCGGGACCTGGTCGGGCCGGACGGCGTCGGCGCGTTCCTCGCGGCGGCGGCCGAGCGCGAGGTCCGGGCGCGGGTCATGGACGGCCTGGCCGACCGGCACCGCCGGGGCGCCCCTCCGGAGCACGCGCCGTAGCGGCGGCCGGGAGCCTCGCCGCGTGGGACGGTCACAGGCCCGGCGCGCCCCATACGGGGAACCAGCGACCCAGGTCCTCCTCGATCCGCAGGCCGTCGGCGAGCAACGCCCTTGCCTGGAGCTCCAGTTCGTGGTCGCGGCGCTCATGGGCGCCCTCGACGGGCGCGAAGGGGTAGAACGTGCCGCGCTTGTAGAGGTAGACGAGGGCGAGGGAGCGGCCGCGCCGGTCCCGGAAGCCCATCAGGGAGCAGAGCAGCTGCGGCCCGAACCCGGCTTCCCCGAGCAGGGTGTTGACCGCGTGCAGGTCGTTGACCAGGGCCGGGGTGTCGTCCGGTGGCCGCCGGGCGAGCAGCCAGGTGTACCCGTAGGGGTCGCGGCGGAACTCGACGGGCGTCCCGCCGCGCGCGGTGTCCGCGTCGAGCAGCCGCCGGACGTCGTCACGCAGCGCGTCGAACGCCCCGCCCTCCACGCTCGCGAAGCAGACCGAGCCGAGGCCGGTCGGCTCCAGCCCGGCGCCGGCCCGGAGCGTCAGGGCGGCGGACGGCAGGGCGAAGAGGCGGTCGAGATCGGGGCGGACCGGCTTGCTCCGCCCGAGGATGACGTCCAGGAAGCCCATGGGTCGCCGTCACCCCGCCCGTCCCAGGTCCGCCGCGATCCTGCCGAGCTGGTCCAGCCGCCGTTCCAGCGGCGGGTGCGAGGAGAGCAGGCCGCTCAGGGTCTCCTTGGAGAGGGCGGGCGCGAACCAGAAGGCGTTGAACGGCTCGGCCTGCCGCAGGTCGCGGGTGGGGATCCGGGCGAGCTGCCCGGTCACCTTGGTGAGGGCGGACGCGAGCGCCGAGGGGCGGCCCGTCAGCAGCGCGGCGGCCCGGTCGGCGGACAGCTCCCGGTAGCGCGACAGCATCCGGGTGAGCAGGAAGCTCACGGCGTAGACGACGGCGCTGACCAGCGGGACCACCACCATCACCAGGGCCGTGTTGGCGTCCCGGCCGCCCACCCTGCGCAGCCCGCCCCACAGCCCGATCCGCGTGATCAGACCGGCCAGCACGCCCAGGAAGGAGGCGATGGTCATCACCGCCACGTCGCGGTGGGCGACGTGGCTCAGCTCGTGCGCCAGCACCCCTTCGAGCTCCTCCGGCTCCAGTCGGCGGAGCAGTCCGGTCGTGGCGCAGACCAGGGCGTGGTCCCGGTTGCGGCCGGTGGCGAAGGCGTTGGGGACGTCGGTGTCGGCGACGGCCACGCGCGGTTTGGGCATGTCCGCCAGGGCGCACAGCCGGTCCACCGCGCCGTGCAGCTCCGGGGCCTCCCGGGCGGTCACCTCCCGCGCCCCCATGCCGAACTCGGCGATGCGGTCGCTGAACCGGAACTGGGCCACGAACAGCCCTCCGGCCAGGATCAGCACGATCGGCCACGCCCCGCGCAGCAGCACGATCAGCCCGCCCACGAACACGACGTAGAGCAGGCCGATGAAGAACATCGTGCCCACCATGCGCGTGGTCAGCCCCCGGTCGGGGGCGAAGCGTGTGGTCTCCCGCACAGCGGCCTCCCAGTCCTCGTGCCGCCGTGACCGCGGCACCCGGGAAAGGTTCCTCTTGTCCCGATTCTCCCTCTCGTCTCCCCGGTCGTGCCGTTCGCGCCTTGCGCGGCCCTTCGCCCGCCGGGGCGGAACCGGGGAGTCCGGGGCCTTAGGCTCTGGAACCATGGCTTCCGCGCACCGTCTCAGTACCTTGATCCTGCCCCTCCACCGCTGGTCGGAGGGGGGACGCGACCGGTGGGTGGGCGCCGAGGAGCTGGGGTTCCACGCCGCGTACACCTACGACCACATCTCGTGGCGGACGTTCCGCGACGGGCCGTGGTTCGCCGCGGTCCCCACCCTGACCGCCGCCGCGGCCGCCACGAGCCGGATGCGCCTGGGGACCATGGTCACCTCGCCGAACTTCCGGCACCCCGTCACCCTGGCCAAGGACCTGGTGGCCCTGGACGACGTGTCGGGCGGGCGGATCACGCTCGGCATCGGCGCCGGAGGCAACGGCTTCGACGCCACCGCCCTGGGCCAGGAGCCCTGGTCGCCGAGGGAGCGGGCGGACCGCTTCGCCGAGTTCGTCCCGCTGCTCGACCGGCTGCTGACGGAAGGCGCCGTCTCCCACGAGGGCAGGTTCTACTCGGCGGTCGAGGCCCGTACCCTCCCCGGCTGCGTACAGCGGCCCCGGCTGCCGTTCGCCGTCGCCGCCACCGGTCCGCGCGGGCTGCGGCTCGCCGCCCGGCACGGGCAGGCGTGGGTGACCACGGGCGATCCGAAGCTGTACGAGACCGGCACCCCCGAGCAGTCCCTGGCGGCCCTCCGCGGGCAGCTCGGCAAGCTGGAGGCGGCGTGCGCGGAGGCCGGCCGGGAGGCCGCCGGGCTCGACAAGATCCTGCTGACCGGCTTTACGCCGGAACGGAACGGTCCGCTCCAGTCGCTGGAGGCGTTCGTCGACTTCGCGGGCCGCCACTTCGAGCTCGGCTTCACCGAGATCGTCGTCCACTGGCCGGTGCCCGACTCCGACTTCGCCGCCGATCAGCGGGTCTTCGAGCGGATCGCGACGGAGGCCCTCGGCCGGCTGGCCGCCGACGGCTGAGCCTCCCACGGATCCCGCCGGTCCCCGGACGATTCCCTGGCTCGAAAGCGCGCCGCCGCGCCCATCCGTGCGCCGCGGCGCGATGGGTCACCGACAATGGGAACCGTGACTTCAGCTACCGAGCAGCCCGAGACCCCGGCCGCCGGCCGGACCGCCCCGATACCCCGGCTGATCGCCACCGACCTCGACGGCACGCTGCTGCGCGACGACAAGACGGTGTCCGGCCGGACCGTGGCCGCGCTGGCCGCCGCCGAGGCGGCCGGGATCGAGGTCTTCTTCGTCACCGGCCGCCCGGCACGCTGGATGGACGTCGCGAGCGCCCATGTGCACGGGCACGGCCTGGCGATCTGCGCGAACGGCGCCGCCGTCGTCGATCTCCGGGGCGGCGGCCGGTTCGTCGAGGTCCGGCCGCTGGAGCGGGCGGACGCCCGCGTCATCGTGGAGCGGCTGCGCGCCGCCGTCCCGGGCACCTCGTTCGCCGCCGAGCGCACCACCGGCTTCCACTACGAGCCGCGGTACCCGCCGTACCAGCTCGACCCGGGCGCGACCGTCGCCCCCGCCGAGGAGTTCCTGGCCGACGACTTCGCCGGGGCGGAGACGGCCGCCGGCGAACCCTGCGGCCCCATCCTCAAGCTGCTCGCCCACCACCCGGAGCTCGCCCCCGACGCGTTCCTCGCCCTGGCCCGCACCGCGGCGGGCGAGCACGGCTCGATCACCCGCTCCAGCCCGACCGCGCTGCTGGAGATCAGCGGGCTCGGCGTCAGCAAGGCGAGCACCCTGGCCGGGTACTGCGCGGAGCACGGCATCGCGCCGGAGGAGGTGGTCGCCTTCGGCGACATGCCCAACGACCTGGAGATGCTCGGGTGGGCCGGGACGTCCTACGCCATGGCCAATGCTCATCCCGAGGTGTTGGCCGCGACGACGCATCGGGCTGCCGCCAACAACGAGGACGGGGTCGCGGCGGTGATCGAGCGGATCGTGCGCGCGGCTTGCGGGTGAGGGGTGCCCCGGGCCCGCCCTTTCGCCGTTTTCCCGGGGGCAAGCCCCCGGACCCCCAAAGCGCCGGACGGGCTGTATCAGCCCGTCCCCCCCCCCCCCCACACACCCCCACCCCCCGCCGCCGCAGCCACTCCACCGGATCCACCGCCGACCCGAACTCCGGCGTGGTCCGCACCTCGAAGTGCAGGTGAGGCCCGGTCGAGTTCCCCGTCGTCCCCGACAACCCGATCCACTCCCCCGGCCGCACCCGCCGCCCCGGCCCCACGAACGGCGCCGCCAGGTGCGCGTACTGCGAGTACCAGCCGCCCGGATGCCGGATGACCAGGCTGATGCCGAAAGCGCCGCCGCACCCCGCGGACACCACCGTGCCGGGCCCGACCGAGCGCACGGGCGTGCCTGTGGGTACGGCGAAGTCCTGGCCGGTGTGCGTGCCGGACCAGTTCGCGCCGGAGCCGCCGTATCCGGCGGAGAGCCGGTAGCCGTGCACCGGGCGGGTCCAGCGGTGGCGGGACGGGTCGCCGGACGGGTCGCCGGACGGCCGTTCGCCGTCGTCCGGGCCGAGCCCGTCGCGGTCGGCCGTCCGGCAGCGGCCCTCGGCGACCTCGGCGGCGGCCAGCGCGTCCAGCCGGCCGCGGGCGGCGGTCAGCCGGTTCCCCACGGCGTCAAGGGCGGTCCGCAGGTGGGCGGCGTCCCGGTCGAGCGCCTGCCAGGACAGGGCGGTCGCCCGCGCCTCGGCGGCGAGGGCCCGGCTGCGGTCGTCCGTCTCGCTGAGCCGCCGGGCCAGCCACTCCCGTCGTCCGGTGTCGTCCTCCTGGACGGACAGCAGCTCCAGCGGGTCGTCCAGCAGCCGGGGGCTCTCGCGGGCGGTGAAGCCGCCCGTCCGGTACTGCGCCCGGGCGGCGGCCCCGGCGTCCTCGCGCAGCACCCCCGAGACGAACCGCAGGCCGTTCAGCCGCTCGGCGAGCCGGTCGGCCTCCCGCCGCCGTTCCCGGGCGGCCGGCGCCGCCCGGGCGTAGCGCTCCCTGACCAGGGCCTCCTCGCGGGCCAGCCGGTACACCTCCGAGGTGGCGCGGGCGAGCAGGCCCGGGGCCGCGTAGGAGGCGGGCGGCCGGGAGGCGAGCACCGGCGTCGCCGTGACGGCGAGTACGCACAGGACCAGGCAGCCGTCGCGGCGGAGGCGGCGGCCGGAGCGGTGCGGACGCGGCCGGCCGCCGCCTGGATGGGAACGCTGAAAGCGGCGCATGGACGCGATCGTGACCCGGGATCCGGGCGCTCCGCTTCCGCAGGGGGACCGTTCAGGGGACGCCCGGACGGGCCCGCGGGAGCGGCCCGGACCCCGGGCACGCCCCGTCCCGCGGGCACGGCCGGAACCCCGGGCACACCCGCTCCGCCCTCCCCGTCCCGCTACAACGGCGCCTCCCACACCACCCGCGTCC
>NZ_JBPQTX010000026.1:0-39976 GCF_051386555.1 Streptomyces sp. URMC 126 | reverse complement strand
GTGCGGGGGCGCAGCCCCCCCAAGAAACGGGAAGGGGCGGGACAGGGGCAACCCCCATCCCGCCCCGGGCCGGAGCGACCCCGAACGCCTACGCGCCCGGCAGCCCGTCGATCTGAGCCTTGATCCGCTCGATGTCGGCCTCCGCCTTCGCAAGGCGAGTGCGAATCTTCTCGACAGCGACCTCCGCCGCCTTCGCCAGAAACGCCTCGTTCCCCAGCTTCGCTGTAGCCGCCGCCTTCTCCTTCTCGGCAGCCGCCAGCGCCTTCGTCAGCCGCTTCCGCTCCGCCTCGACGTCGATCGTCCCGGACAGGTCCAGGGAGACCGTCGCACCACCGATGGTGAGGTTCGCGGTCGGCTGGAAGCCGTCCTCGGCCGGCTGGAGCCGCAGCAACTGCCGGATCGCACCCTCGTGCGCGGCGAGCGGCGTACCGTCCAGGCCGAGCCGCGCCGGCACCCGCTGCCCGGGCTGGAGACCCTGGTCCGCGCGGAACCGCCGGACCTCGGTGATCACCTGCTGGAGGTTCTCGATCTCCGCCTCGGCCGCCGCGTCACGGAACCCGCTGTCGGTCGGCCAGTCGGCGACGACCAGCGACTCCTTGCCGGTGAGGGTCGTCCACAGCGCCTCGGTGACGAAGGGGACGATCGGGTGCAGCAGCTTGAGGGTGACGTCCAGGACCTCGCCGAGGACGCGCGCCGAGACCTTCGCCTGCTCGCCGCCGCCCATGAACGTGGTCTTGGACAGCTCGACGTACCAGTCGAAGACCTCGTCCCACGCGAAGTGGTAGAGGGCGTCGGACACCTTGGAGAACTGGTAGTCCTCGTAGTACGCGTCCACCTCGGCGACGGTCGCGTTGAGACGCGACAGGATCCACCGGTCGGTGGCCGACAGCTTCTCGGCCGCCGGGAGTTCGCCCTCCACGGTCGCGCCGTTCATCAGGGCGAACCGCGTGGCGTTCCAGATCTTGTTGGCGAAGTTTCGGGACGCCTGGACCCAGTCCTCGCCGATCGGCACGTCCGTACCGGGGTTGGCGCCCTTGGCCAGGGTGAACCGGACGGCGTCGGAGCCGTACCGGTCCATCCAGTCCAGCGGGTCGACGACGTTGCCGAAGGACTTGGACATCTTCTTGCCGCGCTCGTCGCGCACCAGACCCGTGAGGGCGATGGTGTGGAACGGGGCGACGCCGTCCATCGCGTAGAGGCCGAACATCATCATCCGGGCGACCCAGAAGAAGATGATGTCGTGGCCGGTGAGCAGGACATCGGTGGCGTAGAACTTCTCCAGGTCCGGCGTCTTCTCCGGCCAGCCGAGCGTGGAGAACGGCCACAGGCCGGAGGAGAACCAGGTGTCGAGGACGTCGGAGTCCTGGTGCCAGCCCTCGCCGGACGGCGGCTCCTCGTCCGGGCCGACGCAGACGACCTGGCCCTCGGGGCCGTACCAGACCGGGATGCGGTGGCCCCACCACAGCTGGCGCGAGATGCACCAGTCGTGCATGTTGTCGACCCAGTCGAAGTAGCGCTTCGACATGTCCTCCGGGTGGATCTTCACCCGGCCGTCACGGACGGCGTCACCGGCGGCCTGGGCCAGCGGGCCGACCTTGACCCACCACTGCATCGACAGGCGCGGCTCGACGGTCGTGTGGCAGCGCGAGCAGTGCCCGACGGAGTGGACGTACGGGCGCTTCTCGGCGACGATCCGGCCCTGCTCGCGCAGCGCGGCGACGATCGCCGACCGCGCCTCGAAGCGGTCCAGGCCGAGGAACGGGCCGTGCACGGTGATGACGCCGTGCTCGTCCATGACCGTCATCGACGGCAGGTCGTGGCGCCGGCCGATGGCGAAGTCGTTGGGGTCGTGTGCCGGGGTCACCTTGACGGCGCCGGTGCCGAACTCCGGGTCGACGTGCGTGTCGGCGACGACGGGGATCGTGCGGTCCGTCAGCGGCAGCTTGATCTGCTTGCCGACGAGGTGCGCGTAGCGCTCGTCGTCCGGGTGAACGGCGACGGCCGTGTCGCCCAGCATCGTCTCGGCACGCGTGGTGGCGACGACCAGCGAGTCCTCACCCTCGCCGTACCGGATGGAGACGAGCTCGCCGGCGTCCTCCTGGTACTCCACCTCGATGTCCGAGATGGCCGTGAGGCAGCGGGGGCACCAGTTGATGATGCGCTCGGCGCGGTAGATCAGCTCGTCGTCGTAGAGCTTTTTGAAGATCGTCTGGACGGCCTTGGACAGGCCCTCGTCCATGGTGAAGCGCTCGCGCGACCAGTCGACGCCGTCGCCGAGCCGACGCATCTGGCCGAGGATCTTCCCGCCGTACTCCTCCTTCCACTGCCAGACGCGGTCGACGAACGCCTCCCGGCCGAGGTCGTGGCGGGACTTGCCCTCCTCGGCGAGCTGCTGCTCGACCTTGTTCTGCGTGGCGATGCCGGCGTGGTCCATGCCCGGCAGCCACAGTGCCTCGAAGCCCTGCATCCGCTTGCGGCGGGTCAGGGCGTCCATCAGCGTGTGCTGGAAGGCGTGGCCCAGGTGGAGCGAGCCGGTGACGTTGGGCGGGGGGATGACGATCGTGTACGGCTTCTTGTCGCTCGCGGCGTCGGCCGTGAAGTAGCCCCGCTCTACCCAGCGCTCGTACAGCGGCCCCTCTACTTCGGCCGGCGCGTACTGGGTCGGCAGTTCGGGGACGCTGTCGTGTTGCTGCTGAGTGTTCTCGGTCACGGGGGAAATTCTACGGGGCCGAGGCGGCCCGCCACGAACCCGTTTACCCCTGACCCGACCCGGAATCGCACCCTGAGAGGTGTAAGGGCAAACGGACACAAGTGCCGCACCCACCCCACGCGCCACAAGAGACCTGCCGCCCCCGGGCAAAACCCACGCGGAGCACCGCACCCGACAAACACGCCCCTCCCAAAAAACCCACCCCGCCGTCCATGCCATCCATACCGTCCTCGGCATCCCGGGGCGCCACCGGCGGCGAGGCGATGGCGCCCGAGGAGCCGTCCGAGCCGACGGCTAAGGTGCGAAGCGAAGCGCGCAGTGAGAAAGCGCGGCCGCGGGGAGCGGCCTCGACGGGGGGGGAGAAGGCGATGACGCACATCCGGTTGCCCGGATCCGAGCGTCCGTCCCCCTGTACCCCGGCGGGCCCCACTCTCCCGGACGGCTGTGCCGAAACCGTTGCCAACCCGAGGTAAGGCCGGGATAAGGCATCGGAAAAGATGGCGCGAACTCCGCCTTCGTCCCCCCCACACCCCAAGAGAGAACTCCCACACACCATGAGCTTCAACCAGCCGGGCCCCTACGGCCAGCAGCCCCAGGCCCCCTACGGCCAGCAGCCGGGCATGCCCGGCCCGTACCCGCCGCCGATCCCCCCGCAGGGCGGCGGCAAGGGCAAGACGATCGCCATCGTCCTCGGCATCGTCCTGGTGATCGGCGCACTCGCCGGCGGCGGCTACATGCTCCTCGGCGGCGGCAGCGACGGCGACGACGTGAAGCCGTACACGGTCGTCCTGCCGGAGAAGCTGCTGGACGGCAAGTTCACCAAGAGCACGACGCCGACCGCGGAGAAGTCCGAGGACCTGTCCGGCGACGACGAGACCAAGAAGCATGGCATCGAGAACGGTAAGGGGGTCCGGGCGATGTACGAGAACCCCGAAAAGCACAAACTCCCCGTCGTCGCCGTTTACGGCGATCTCGCCGACCCCGACCGGTCGGTCGGCGCGGTGATCGCGGACATGGAGGAGAAGCAGAAGAAGAACCAGGAGAGCCCCCTCGCCCGGCAGGCGAAGGTGGAAACGGTGACGCCGTGGACCGAGTTCAGCCCGAGCGGTTTCGACGGCAAGGTCATGAAGTGCCGACTGCAGAAGGTGGTCGTCACCATGAGCACCGTTTCCAGTGAGAACAACACGAGCACGTGCGTCTGGGGCGACTCGAGCGCCGTGGGTGTCGTGCAGCACAGTGTCTCCACGAGCAGTTCGCCGCTCGCGACGACCAACGCCACCGGCACGGTGATGCCCGCCAAGGAACTGGCCGAGGCCACCGCCAAGATCCGCAACGAGGTCCGCAAGGACAAGTAGCAAGCGCCATGAGGCGACCGGCCCCGAAGGGAAAGACATGAGCTCAGACCAGCCGAACCCGTACGGTCAGCCGACCCCGCCCGGCCCCTACGGGCAGGGCGCCGGGGCGCCAGGCGGGCAGCCGGGCTACGGCTACCCTCCGGGCCAACCGCCTCAGCAGCAGCCGAACCCCTACGGGCAGCAGCCGCAGCAGCCCCCGGCCGGCCCGTACGGGCAACCGCCCCAGCAGCCGCCGAACCCCTACGGGCAGCAGCCGGGCCCGTACGGCGTCCCGCCGCAGCAGCCCGGCCCCTACGGGCAGTACGGGCCCTACGGGCAGCAGCCCGGCATGCCCGGCCCGTACCCGCCGCCCATACCCCCGCAGCGCTCCGGCAAGGGCAAGGCGATCGGCATCACCGTCGGCGCGCTGGCCGTCGTCGGGGCCCTCCTCGCCGGGGGTTACGCGGTCTTCGGCAGGGGTGGCGGCGGCGGTTCCGTACCCGACGACGGGAAGCGGTACAAGCTGACGGCGCCGGACACCGTGCTCGGGGACTTCACGAAGGACCCCGCCGAGACCGACAAGGGTTTCGGGCCCAACGGCAGAGAGAACGCCGCCGAGTTGGGCGTCGCCGACGCCGAGAAGGCGGGCGCCGGCTACGAGGCCGGCACGGGCTTGACCCAGAAGTACATCTTCTTCGGCGGCGTCTACGGGAAGATCAAGAACCCGGAGAAGACTCTCGACCGGCTGTTCGTCCTCATGGGCCGGTCCTTGGAGAAGGAGGACAAGGGCGGCAAGGACGGCAAGGGCGAGCTGGAGGGCAGCCCGCAGAAGGTCACCCCGCCGGGGCTGGGGAACGCCGTGATGAAGTGCCAGTACGTGAAGACCGCCGGCGGCTCCGGCGGAGCCCCCGCCGACTTCAGGGCGCCCCTCTGCGCCTGGGCCGACCACAGCACCACCGCCGTCGTCATGCGCGTGGACCTGGCGTCCGCGATGGGCAGTGGCACGCCCTTGCAGCAGGCCGCCGAGCAGACCGTCCGGTTCCGCGACGCCGTCCGTGTCGAGGTGGACCGATGACGCGACCGGACCCCTACGGGCCGCCGCCCTCGCAGTCACCTCACCCCGCGCACGGCGGCGGCCCCTCCGGCCTGCCCATAGCGCCCGTAGCGCCCGGGCAAGTCCCCGGCCAGGCACCCGGCCAGGCGCCCTACCCGCCCTTCTGCCCTCCGCCTCTCCCTCACCTTCCCCCTCCCCCTCCCCCGCGCCGCTCGGGCAAGGGCAAGGTCATCGGTGTCGCCGTCGGCCTGGTCGCCCTGATAGGCGCCCTCTCCGGCGGCTTCTTCCTCTTCCGGGGCGGATCCGGCGGCTCGGGCGGCTCGGGCGGCCCGGGAGACGAGGACGGCCGGCGCTACCGGCTCCTCACGCCCACCACCGTCCTCGGCGAGTTCACGAGGAACGATGCCGACGGCGGGAACGCCGCGATGGACGCGAAGGAGAACGCGGCCCTGGGCATCCGGGACGCCCGCTCCGCGGGAGGCGAGTACGAGGCCGCTGCCGGCACCAACCGCAAACGCCTCTCGTACCACGGCGTCTGGGGCCGGATCGACGATCCCGAGGCCACCGTTGACCGCCTGTTCCGGCTGGTCGGAAAGGACCGCCGGAAGTCCGGCGACGACGATGCCCCCCGTTACGTGGGGACCCCGCGAAAGATGCGGCCGGCCGGTCTCGGCGACGCCGTGATGAAGTGCCAGGCCATGCGGTTCAGCGCCCCCGGCAAGTCCGCCGACATGCCGTTCTGCGCCTGGGCCGACCACAGCACGGTGGCCTTGGTGATGGTGGCGGACAGGGCCTCCGTCCTGTCCGGCGACTCCGGCGATCTGGACCGGTGCGCCGAGACCGCGGTCCGGCTCCGCCACGAGGTACGCGTCGCCCGCGAGAACTGACGCGTCGCCCGCGAGAACCGAGCGGGAGGAGGCCGGGCGGGACGCCCGCCGGCAGACGCGGCCCGGCCTCCGGCGGCGATGAGGGCGCCGATAGCGTGACCGGTGATCCACCAGCACTGCAAGGAGCCTCCATGCCGGTCACGGCCCCGCCGTCCCCACGGCCCCGCGTCCTCTACGTCACCGACCTCGCCTACGAGGCCAAGGGACGCCGGTACTGCGACGAGGACGTCTTCCTCGCCTCGCGGCTCCGCGAGCGGTTCGACATCGCGCTCTGCCACCCGCTGGACGCCGTCGCCCTGATGGACGCCTTCGACCTCGTCGTCGTCCGCAACAGCGGCCCCGTCCTCAACTACCAGGCCGAGTACGACCACTTCCGCGCCGAGGCCGTCCGCCGCGGCACCCGCGTGTACAACCGGCTGACAGGCAAGGCCGACATGGCCGGCAAGCGGTACCTGCTCGACCTCACCGCCGCCGGCTACCCCGTCATACCGACCGTCGACCGCCTCGCGGACCTCGACCGCCTGCCGGCCGTCGACGAGTACGTGGTGAAGCCCAAGCAGGGCGCCGACTCGATCGGCCTGGAGTTCCTGCCCCGCGAGCGGCTGGCGGGCATCGCGGACGGCGAGGTCCTCGTCCAGCCGCGCATCCGCTTCGCGTACGAGGTGTCGTTCTACTTCGTCGACGACGCCTTCCAGTACGCGCTGTACGCCCCCGACCCGGCCCGCCGCTGGGCCCTGGAGCCCTACGAGCCCACCGACGCCGACCTCGCGTTCGCGCGCCGCTTCGTCGAGTGGAACGGCGCCGACCACGGCATCCAGCGCGTCGACGCCTGCCGTACGCCCGAGGGCGGGCTGCTCCTCGTCGAGCTGGAGGACCTCAACCCGTACCTCTCCCTGGACTCGCTGCCGCCGGCCGCCCGCGACGCGTTCGTCGACGCCCTGGCCGCCTCCCTGCACCGGGCCCTCTGACGGCATACGCCGAGGCGCCCGGCCGCCGGTTCGGAAACCGGCGGCCGGGCGCCCGCGGAAAACCCGAGCGCTACGCGCTCTTCTCGTGCCGCTCCCCCGAGCCCGGCTCGTTGCCCCGAGTCCGCGGCACCAGGGTGGGGTTGACGTTCGACTGCACGACGTCCGCCGTGATGACGACCCGGGCGACGTCCTTCCGGGACGGCACCTCGTACATCACCGACTGGAGGACCTCCTCCATGATGGCCCGCAGGCCGCGCGCGCCGGTGCCGCGCAGGATCGCCTGGTCGGCGATGGCCTCCAGCGCCGGGCGGTCGAAGTCCAGCTCCACGCCGTCGAGTTCGAAGAGGCGCTGGTACTGCTTGACCAGCGCGTTGCGCGGCTCGACGAGGATCTTCAGCAGGGCCGCGCGGTCCAGGTTGTGGACGCTGGTGATCACCGGCAGCCGGCCGATGAACTCCGGGATCATGCCGAACTTGACCAGGTCCTCCGGCATGACCTCCTGGAACTGGTCGCTCGCCTCGATCTCGCGCTTGGAGCGGATCGTCGCGCCGAAGCCGATGCCCTTGGCGCCCGCCCGGGACTCGATGATCTTCTCCAGGCCGGAGAACGCGCCACCCACGATGAACAGCACGTTCGTCGTGTCGATCTGGATGAACTCCTGGTGCGGGTGCTTGCGGCCGCCCTGCGGGGGCACCGAGGCCGTGGTGCCCTCCAGGATCTTCAGCAGGGCCTGCTGCACGCCCTCGCCGGAGACGTCCCGAGTGATCGACGGATTTTCGCTCTTTCGGGCGACCTTGTCGATCTCGTCGATGTAGATGATGCCGGTCTCGGCCTTCTTGACGTCGTAGTCGGCGGCCTGGATCAGCTTCAGCAGGATGTTCTCGACGTCCTCGCCGACGTAGCCCGCCTCGGTCAGCGCCGTGGCGTCCGCGATGGCGAACGGGACGTTCAGCATGCGGGCGAGCGTCTGCGCCAGCAGCGTCTTGCCGGACCCGGTCGGGCCGAGCAGCAGGATGTTGGACTTGGACAGCTCGATGGCGTCGTCACGGTCGCGCCCGCCGGCCTCGCCGGCCTGAACGCGCTTGTAGTGGTTGTAGACGGCCACCGAGAGGGCCTTCTTCGCGGCCTCCTGGCCGACGACGTAGCCCTCGAGGAACTCGTAGATCTCCCGGGGCTTGGGCAGTTCCTCCCAGCGCACCTCGGAGGTCTCCGCGAGCTCTTCCTCGATGATCTCGTTGCAGAGGTCGATGCACTCGTCGCAGATGTACACACCAGGACCCGCGATGAGCTTCTTCACCTGCTTCTGGCTCTTCCCGCAGAACGAGCACTTGAGCAGGTCGCCGCCGTCACCGATGCGTGCCACGAGGTGCTTCCCCTTCGCCTGGGATCCGCCTTGCTCTGCGAACCCGAGTGCTTGCCTATCGACGGTACCTTGCCGGGCCCCCCGTGCGGGCCCCCCTCGCACCTACTCGGCCAAGGGGGGTACCGGCGGCACAGTGCCCGGGAGGTCCGGGACACTGTCGCGGACCGCTTTCCGGGCTGTCGCGTCAGACCGCGACGGACGACTTGCGCGTCGAGACGATCTGGTCGACGAGACCGTACGCCAGCGCGTCCTCGGCCGTGAGGATCTTGTCGCGCTCGATGTCGTCGCGGATCTTCTCGATCGGCGTGGTGGAGTGCTTGGCCAGCATCTCCTCCAGCTGCGTCCGCATCCGCATGATCTCGTTCGCCGCGATCTCCAGGTCGGAGAGCTGCTCACGGCCCGTCTGGCTGGACGGCTGGTGGATCAGGACACGGGCGTTGGGCAGCGCCATGCGCTTGCCCGGAGTGCCGGCCGCGAGCAGGATCGCCGCGGCGGAGGCGGCCTGGCCCATGCAGACCGTCTGGATGTCCGGCTTCACGAACTGCATCGTGTCGTAGATGGCGGTCAGCGCGGTGAACGAGCCGCCGGGCGAGTTGATGTAGATCGAGATGTCCCGGTCGGGGTCCATCGACTCCAGGCACAGCAGCTGCGCCATCACGTCGTTGGCGGAGGCGTCGTCGATCTGCACGCCGAGGAAGATCACGCGCTCCTCGAAGAGCTTCGCGTACGGGTCGTACTCGCGCACGCCCTGGGAGGTGCGCTCGACGAAGCGGGGGACGACGTAACGACTCTCGGCGGGCAGGCCGGAGAACTGCGCCTGCGGGCCCGTGTGGAGGCCGCTGCCGGGGAAGTTGTTCATGCGGGTGTTCACCATCCTGATGGCGGTCGTTGGCTGGGATTCGACGGTCGGGCGGTACTCCCGGGGATCACCCCCGGACTCCCGGGGATCGGACCCCGGGTTCCCGGGGCTCAGGCCCCGGTGCCGCCGCCGCCCGGAACGCCGGAGGCGTGGGTGATGATCTCGTCGATGATCCCGTACGCCTTCGCCTCCTCCGCGCTGAACCAGCGGTCGCGGTCGCCGTCGCGGATGATCGTCTCCACCGTCTGGCCGGTGTGGTGCGCGGTGATCTCCGCCATGCGCTTCTTGGTGCGGAGCAGCTGCTCGGCCTGGATCTTGATGTCCGAGGCGGTACCGCCGAGGCCCGCGGAACCCTGGTGCATCAGGATGTCGGTGTTGGGCAGCGCGAAGCGCTTGCCCGGGGTGCCACCGGTCAGCAGGAACTGGCCCATCGAGGCCGCGAGGCCCATGCCGATGGTGACCACGTCGTTCGGGATGTACTGCATGGTGTCGTAGACCGCCATGCCGGCCGTCACCGAGCCGCCGGGGCTGTTGATGTAGAGGTAGATGTCCTTGTCGGGGTCGGCGGCAAGGAGCAGCAGCTGAGCCGTGATCTTGTTGGCGATGTCGTCGTCGACCTGCTGGCCCAGGAAGATGATCCGCTCGTCGAGCAGTCGACTGTAGACCTGGTCGCCGAGGCCACCACCGATGGAAGGTCCGCCGGCGGCGGAAGGCATCAGATTCGTCACGTGATCCACCTGCTCGTCTCTGACGGCAACGGGCCGTCTCCGCGTCTTCACTCGGGGCCGGGGGGCCTTGGGGCCGGTACGGTCCGGCGCGCTCAACGTCTCCCCTGCCCTCGTATCTACGGACCCTAACGCGCTGGTCGGCGGGCGCCATCCCGCATGAGGAACTGTTCGCTCTGAGCGCAGGTTCCGTCCGGTCCGGCCCCGCTGGGCCGCCACCGACGGCGCCCGGGGCGCTCCCGCACGCGCTGCGCCGGCACCCGACCGGCGCCGAAGCCGGGACGGGCCCGGACACGGCCCGCGGCGGGGTCGTGTCCGGGCCCGTCCCGAAGGCCGTCCCCGCGGTCACCGCGCCCGGGGGCACGGTGACCGCGGGGCGCGGCCGGTGGGCGTTCCGGGGGCTCAGCCCTCGTTCTTCGCCTCGGCGTCCTCGGAGGCGGCGGCCTCGACCGTCTCGGCGGTCTCGGTCTCCTCCTCGTCCTCCAGGTCGACGACCTCGCCGTTGGTGTCCTTGACCGTGGCGGCCTCGACGACGGTCGCGAGCGCCTTGCCGCGGGCGACCTCACCGACGAGCATCGGGACCTGGCCCTGCTCGACGACGGCCTGGGCGAACTGGTCGGGGCTCATGCCGGAGGACTGGGCACGGCGCATCAGGTGCTCGGTGAGCTCGTCCTGGCCGACCGACAGCTTCTCCTTGTTGACGATCTCGTCGAGGACGAACTGGGTGCGGATGCCCTTCTCGGCCTGCTCCTTGAGCTCGGCGTCGAACTCCTCGGCGGTCTTGCCCTGGATCTCCAGGTACTTCGCCAGGGTGAGGCCCATCTGGCCCAGCTGGTGGTGCTCCAGGTTGTGCTTCCGGGTGTTGACCTCGTCCTCGAGGAGCTTCTCCGGCATCGGAACCTCGACCAGCTTCAGGAGCTCGTCGAGCACCTTCTCCTGGGCCTGGGTGGCCTGGTCGAACTTCTTCATCCGGGCCAGGCGCTCACGGCTGTCCGCCTTGAGCTCCTCCAGCGTGTCGAACTCGCTCGCGAGCTGGGCGAACTCGTCGTCCAGGGCGGGCAGTTCGCGGGACTTCACCGCGGTGACCTCGACCTTGACCTCGGCCTCCTTGCCCTCGGCGCTGCCGCCCTTGAGCTCGGAGGTGAAGGTGGCGGTGCCGCCGGCCTCCAGGCCGGTGACGGCCTCGTCGATGCCGTCGAGCAGCTGGCCGGAGCCGATGGTGTAGTCGACGCCCTTGGCGACGCCGTCCTCCAGCACCTCGCCGTCGACCTTGGCCTCCAGGTCGAGGGTGACGATGTCGCCCTCGGCGGCGGCGCGCTCGACCGGGGAGGTGGTGGCAAAGCGCTCGCGGAGCTGCTCGACCGACTTCTCCACGTCCTCGTCGGTGACCTCGACGGCGTCGACGGTGACCTCGATGCCGGAGTAGTCCGGGATCTCCAGGGCGGGACGGATGTCGACCTCGGCGGTGAAGGTCAGCAGCTCGCCGTCCTTCAGCTCCGTGATGTCCACCTCGGGCTGACCCAGCGGGTTCAGCTCACCCTCGTTGACGGCCTCGGTGTAGAACTTCGGGAGCGCGTCGTTGACGGCCTCCTCCAGCACCGCACCGCGGCCGAAGCGCTGGTCGATGACCCGGGCAGGGATCTTGCCCTTCCGGAAGCCAGGCACCGAGACCTGCTGGTTGATCTTCTTGTACGCCGCGTCGAGGCTGGGCTTGAGCTCCTCGAAGGGCACCTCGACAGTGAGCCGAACCCGGGTCGGGTTCAGGGTCTCCACGGCGCTCTTCACGGTTCGGTCTCCTTGGGGCTGACTTCGGGTTTTTCTGCTGAGGTTCTGCTGAGCTTCAGCGGATCGCGCCCGGTAGTAGAGACACAGACGCGCAACCTGCATAGTAACCGCACGCAGGATGAGCCCCACAAGGTGATCTTGCTGGTCGGGGTGGCCGGATTCGAACCGACGACCTTCCGCTCCCAAAGCGGACGCGCTACCAAGCTGCGCCACACCCCGTCGGTGCGACACGTAGGGTACATGCCCGCGGGAGCCCCGGCCGACCTTTGACCGCGGGTTGACACGGAGGCGTACGCGGCGGCGAGCACCGGGATGACCACGGGAGATGCCCGCGGGGCAAACGTGGCGGACGGGCCGGAGGGGCGGGCGCCGGCGGGCCCGGGATCGGAAGCGGCACCGGGGTGTGCGACGGAGGGCCGGGACCCGCTACGATGCACGTCAGTGCCGCGCACCCGCAGGGGTGGAAGCGGCGCGCGCGGGCGTAGCTCAATGGTAGAGCCCCAGTCTTCCAAACTGGCTACGCGGGTTCGATTCCCGTCGCCCGCTCGGACGACGCCCCCGGCCACCGGCCGGGGGCGTTTCTCGTGTTCCGCTCCCCTAGGGGTTCCCAGGGATCACCTAGGGGTTCTCCGGGGCCGCCTTCGGCGCGGCCCCGGAGGGCGACGGCTCAGAGTTTGATGTTGCTGATCGTCTGGGCGAGCGAGTTGAGGAACCGGTGGATCGACGGGGCCATGCCCGACGATGCCAGGAAGAAGCCGAAGAGGGCGGCGACGGTGGCCGCGCCGGCCTTGATCTTCCCGCCGCGGATCATCATCACCAGGATGATCGCCAAGAGCAGCACCGCAGACACCGATATGGCCACAACTGATCACACCCTCGGTCGAAGAACCTGGCCCGGTCCCCGGAGCACCACCTCGTCGGGCTCCACCGCACCATCGTGCCATCAACTCGCCCCGCTCGGAGGTGGTGTGACGATTCATCGACGATTTGACCGACTCCGTCACGGGGCGTTTTCCGGCCTCGGTGGCCGGTCTCCGGAGGGTGTGGTCCCCGGGGCCGCCGTCCGGCGGTCGCGCGGCGGCGGCCCGGCGGTCACCCGGAAGCATTGCCACCGCTTTGCCGGATCCCGCTAGGGTGCGTCGAATGTCCCGCACCGCCACGTCCCCGGCGCGTACCGCGGCCCCCGCTCCCGGCCCGTCCCAGGCCGGTTCCGCCGCCGTATCGCGCGACCCGTTCTTCGACAACGCGAAGTACCTGGCCCTCGTGCTCGTCGTGCTCGGCCACGCCTGGGAACCGCTCACCCACGGCGGCCGCGCCGCGACGGCGCTGTACCTCACCGTCTACACGTTCCACATGCCGGCGTTCATCCTGATCTCCGGCTACTTCTCGCGGGGCTTCGACCTGAGCCCGCCCAAGGTCAAGCGGCTGATCACCAGCGTCCTGGTGCCGTACCTGATCTTCCAGCTCGTCTATGTGGAGTTCCAGCACCTGGCCGAGGACGGCGCCGATCCGGAGCCGTTCACGCTGCTGGAGCCCTGGTACCTGAACTGGTTCCTGGCCGCGCTCTTCCTGTGGCGGCTGACGACGCCGATCTGGCGGACCGTGCGGTGGCCGGTTCCGCTCTCCTTCGCCGTCGCGATCATGGCGATGCTGGCCCCCGAGGTGGGCAGCGAGTTCGATGTGATGCGCGTCATGCAGTTCCTGCCGTTCTTCGTGATCGGCCTGAACCTGAAGCCCGCCCACTTCGAGCTGGTGCGGCGGCGCTGGGTGCGGATCGCGGCGGTGCCGCTGTTCGCCTGCGCGGTGGCCACGGCGTATCTGCTGGCCCCGCGGCTGGACAGCGGCTGGTTCTACCGCAACGCCACCGTCCGGGACCTGGGCGAGCCCGCCTGGACGGCGCCCGTGATGACGTTCGCGCTCTTCCTGTGCGCCGCCGCGCTGACGGCGGGGTTCCTGGCCTGGGTGCCGCGCCGGCGGACGTGGTTCACGACGCTGGGCACCGGGACGATGTACGGCTTCCTGCTGCACGGCTTTGTGATCAAGCTGTCCCGGTGGTGGGAGTGGTACGACGAGTACGACTGGATCCGCCGGCCGGCGGGCGAGGTCCTGGTGTCGGTCCTCGCCGTCGCCCTGGCCACGGTGTTGTGCTCGGCGCCGGTGCGGCGGGTGTTCCGTCCGGTGATCGAACCGCGGATGGACTGGGCCTTCCGCCTGCCGCCCCGGCCCACCGGAGCGGCGCGGCCCGCGGCCGGGGACGTTCTCGCGGGCGCCGCTAGCGGGCCAGTGTCAGCGACAGCAGCAGTACCGCGTACCAGCCCACCGGTCCCAGCAGACCGATCACCTGCGGGCGGCTGAACAGCGGCGCGCCGGGGTCCGGCTGCGGCCCGTGGGCGCCGGGCGCGGGCGGCGGGAGCTTCCTGAGCCTGGTGTGTACGAACAGGTTCCAGAGCAGCGTCAGCGGCGTGAAGACGATCAGGGAGAACGGGCTCCACCACTGCCAGCAGGTCTTGGCGGTCATGTCGCGCAGCAGCGCGGTGCCGCAGGTGCGGCAGAACCGCCCCTTCTGCGAGAAGAACCGCATCATGATGACGAGGCCCTGGTGGCGGCGGATGGTCACCTGGGCGGCCGGGAACCCGCCGCACACCTGGCAGCTGCCGTGCGCGCCCGGCGTCGCCGGCTGCGGTGCCTGCTGCGGTGCCGCGGCGTAGGGGCCGGCGGCTCCGTACGGATCCCCTTGCGGGGCGCCTCCGTAGGGGTGCCCTTGGGGGGTGACGGCCCCGTAGGGGTTGGCCTGCGGAGCCGTCCCGTAGGGGGCTCCCTGGGGGGCGGCTCCGTAGGGGCTGCCCTGCGGAGCGGTCCCGTACGGGCTGCCCTGCGGGGCCGTCCCGTAGGGGTTCCCCTGCGGGGCGCCGTACGGGTTGCCCTGCGGCGCGGCGGGCGGGGCCTGGTACGGGCCGGGCTGCTGGGCGTACGGGTTCGGCTGCGGCGGCGGCGCGGCGCCCTGCGGCTGCTGCGGATATCCGTAAGGTGCCTGCGGCTGTTGCGGCGGCTGAGGCGTGGTCATGCCGATTCCCCCCGTGGGAAAGAGTGAAGGCGTCGGGTGCGGTCGGCCGGGAACCCGAGAACGTGGCGCGGACACGGTGGTGCCGCGTACGGCGGAAATGCCGGCGGCTCCGATCGGCGGGGCGCGCACATCCGTTCCGCCGCCGTGCCGGGCGTTCGACGACGGACATGTCTATCAACGCGCGCCCGGAAATCGCAATGGCGTAAAGGCGCGGCGCCAAGGCGACGCGGAGGCGTAACGGCGGGACGGGAATGGCCCCGGACCCGGCGACCCGGGAACCCGCGCGGGCGGAAACGGCGGGGGTCGGAAAACGGCGGGAGAAGCCGGAAAAGGCCGTTGTCCGCTCGGAATTCACCGCGCGACCATCGAGCCGCCCGTCGTCCGCACCGGCGCCGGGTTCCTCGGCCGCGCCCGTCCCGCGCGGGGGCTCAGTCGCGCCGGTCGCGGCAGATCAGCAGCAGGGCCCGGTCGTCGTTGACGTCCTTGGCCACGGCCTCGATCAAGTGCCAGGCCGCGCCCGCGAATCCGGTGGTGACGTACCGGTCGGCCTCGCCGGTCAGCCGGTCCATGCCCTCGGTCAGCTCGCGTTCCGCGGTCTCCACCAGGCCGTCGGTGAACAGCATCAGGACGTCGCCGGGGCGCAGCCGCCCCTTGACGGAGTCGAACTCGGCGCCGTCGTAGACGCCGAGCAGCGGCCCTTCCGCGGCTTTCTCCTCCCAGCGCCCGGACCCGGCGCTGAGCTGGAGGGCGGGCACGTGTCCCGCGGAGAACAGCTCGTAGTCACCGCTGTCCAGGTCCAGGACGAGGTGGACGGAGGTGGCGAACCCCTCGTCCCAGTCCTGCCGGAGGAGGTAGCCGTTGGCGGCGGGGAGGAAGGCGTGCGGCGGCAGCGAGCCCAGCAGCCCGCCGAAGGCGCCGGAGAGCAGCAGCGCGCGGGAGGCGGCGTCCATGCCCTTGCCGGACACGTCCGTGAGCACCACTTCCAGCGTCCGGCCGCCGTTGGTGCGCGCGGCGACGACGAAGTCGCCGGAGAACGACTGTCCGCCGGCGGGCCGGAGGGCCATCTCCCGGTGCCAGCCGCGCGGCAGTTTGGGCAGCTTGCTCTGGACGCGGATGCGTTCGCGGAGGTCGAAGAGCATCGTTCCGCCTCGCCGCCACGGGACTCCGACGCGGCTGCGGAACTGGGCGATGAGCAGGCCGAGGAAGCCGACGGCGGCGACGACGAGGATGGTGCCGGGGGTGACGCGGTCGGCGCCGTACGCGGCGGGGTCGAGGACCGCCGACTCGATGATGAGGGCGGTCGCCGCCGCCGCGTAGAGGCCGAGCAGGCTGGCGGGGCGGAGCAGCAGCCCGCCGGCGACGATGGGCAGCACCAGGGCGGCGGGGGCGCACCACTCGGGCTGGGCGATGGTGCCGATGGCGAGGGCCGGTACGGAGAAGAGGAGGGCGCTGAGGGCCAGCCAGTCGGAGCCGTCGCCGCGGAAGTAGTCGACCCCTGCCTTGCGCACGCTCGTGCGGGCCCGGTGCAGTGCTTTGCGCATCCGGGCCGTCGGGGTCTCCGCACCGCCAGTCATTGCTTCGGGACCTTATCCACCCATTCGGCGGCGCGTCGATTCACGCCGCGCCGACACGGCTGCCCGCGGGGCACCTGGGCCGCAACCCTATGCGAAAGACGCTCACCTGATCGGTTATACGGCCCCTCGCATGGCCGTGCGGCGGGGAAACCGGTCGTACAAGCGGAACGCGCGGACCGGCCGCGCCCGCCGGGCCCTCAGCCGCGCTGGCAGCCCGGGCACCAGAACAGATTGCGGGCGGCCAGCCCGGCGGTCCTGATCTCTTCCCCGCAGACGTGGCACGGCTGTCCGGCGCGGCGGTAGACGTACACCTCGCCCCCGTGGTCGTCCACCCGCGGCGGCCGGCCCATGGCCTCGGGGGTGTGGTCCGGCCGCACGGTGTCGATTCTGTTGTTCCGCACGCCCTCGCGCATCAGCGCCACCAGGTCGTGCCAGATGGCATCCCATTCGGAGCGGGTGAGATCACGTCCCGTCCGGTACGGATCGATTCCATGCCGGAACAGGACCTCGGCCCGGTAGACATTGCCCACCCCGGCGACCACCTTCTGGTCCATCAACAGGGCGGCGACGCTCGTCCTGCTGCGCGATATCCGCCGCCAGGCCGGTTCGGGGTCCTCGTCCTCCCGCAGCGGGTCGGGCCCGAGGCGGTCGTGTATAGCCTGCTTCTCACCGTCCGTCAGCAGGGCGCACGCGGTCGGGCCGCGCAGGTCGGCGTACGCGTCGGGGGTGGCGAGCCGCAGCCGGACGGTGTCCGTGGGCGGGGGCGCGGGGGCGGCGCCGAGCGTGTACTTGCCGAAGAGGCCGAGGTGGACGTGGATCCAGCCGGCCGCTCCGAAGCCGAGGAAGAGGTGCTTGCCGTGGGCCTCCGCCTCCTCCAGCACCTGCCCGTCCACCAGCGCGGCGCCGTCCGCGAACTTGCCCTGCGGGCTCGTCGCCCTGACCGGGCGGCCGGCGAACAGGGCGCGGTGGTCCGCCGCCAGGCGATGGATCGTGTGCCCCTCGGGCATGGCGGTGTCCTCCCGGGACGGTCTCCGGAACGGTCTTCGAAACGGCCTTCGGGGCGGCTTCGGAACGGCGAGGGCCCGCCGCGAGCGCGGCGGGCCCGGGGACGTCCGGGGTGGTCAGTCCTGCCGCGGGTGGTGCGCGGGGATCGCGGGCAGCTCGCCCGTCGTCTCGTACCGGCCGAGCATCTCGATGCGGCGGGTGTGACGCTCCTCACCCGAGTACGGCGTGGCGAGGAACACCTCGACGAACTTGGTCGCCTCCTCCTGGGAGTGCATCCGGGCGCCGACCGCGATCACATTGGCGTTGTTGTGCTCCCGGCCCAGCGCGGCCGTCTGCTCGCTCCAGGCCAGCGCGGCGCGGACGCCCTTCACCTTGTTCGCGGCGATCTGCTCACCGTTGCCGGAGCCGCCGATCACGATGCCGAGGCTGCCCTCGTCCGCGGCGGTCCGCTCGGCGGCCCGGAGGCAGAACGGCGGGTAGTCGTCCTGGGCGTCGTAGATGTGGGGACCGCAGTCGACGGGCTCGTGGCCCTGGGCCGTGAGCCACTCGACGAGGTGGGTCTTGAGTTCGTAACCGGCATGGTCGGAGCCGAGGTACACGCGCATGCGTCCGAGTGTGGCACGTCCCGGCGGGTGCCCGTGCCACGCTCCCCGATCGGTACAGCGCGTGAATGCAACGATACGGATTCGGGTCTTCCGAAATACACCTTCGAAAAGTTCTAATGCGGGGGCTCGCAACCCGAGAACCAAAGGAAACTGCCCATGAGCGCGATACCGCCGACCATGACGAAGGCGTCGTCCGGCGATCCCGCCGACGCCGCGCCGGGGACGGGGGACGGTCTCAAGGCCGGACTCAAGAACCGCCACCTTTCCATGATCGCCATTGGTGGAGTCATCGGCGCCGGACTCTTCGTGGGTTCCGGATCCGGTATCGCCGCCGCCGGCCCCGCCATTCTGATCTCGTACGCCCTCGTGGGCGCGATGGTCGTCCTCGTCATGCGGATGCTCGGCGAAATGGCCGCCGCCAACCCGACCTCCGGCTCGTTCTCCGCCTACGCGGACCGCGGTCTTGGCCGCTGGGCCGGTTTCACCATCGGCTGGCTCTACTGGTTCTTCTGGGTCGTCGTCCTGGCGGTCGAGGCCACGGCCGGCGCGTCCATCCTCAACGGCTGGGTGCCGGACGTGCCCAAGTGGGCCTGGGCGCTGATCGTCATGGTCGTGCTCACCGCCACCAACCTGGCCTCGGTCAGCTCGTACGGCGAGTTCGAGTTCTGGTTCGCGGGCATCAAGGTCGTCGCCATCGCCGCGTTCGTGGTCATCGGCGGCCTCGCGGTCTTCGGCGTGCTGCCCGGCTCGGACAACCCGGGTGCGGGGCTCGACCACCTCACCGACGCGGGCGGCTTCCTGCCCAACGGTCCCGGCGCGATCCTCACCGGTGTGCTGATGGTCGTCTTCTCCTTCATGGGCAGCGAGATCGTCACCCTCGCCGCCGGCGAGTCCGAGAACCCGCAGCGCGCCGTCCGGCAGGCGACGAACAGCGTCATCTGGCGCATCGCCGTCTTCTACCTCGGCTCGATCTTCGTCGTCATCACCCTGCTGCCCTGGAACGCCAAGGAGATCGTCAAGGACGGCAGCTACGTCGCGGCGCTGAACTCCATCGGCATCCCGCACGCCGGCCAGGTCATGAACGTCATCGTCCTGACCGCCGTCCTCTCCTGCCTCAACTCGGGCCTGTACACGGCCTCCCGCATGGCCTTCTCGCTCGGCCGGCGCGGCGACGCGCCGAAGGCGTTCGCCCGCGTCAACGGGCGCGGCGTGCCGCAGGCGGCGATCCTCGGATCGGTCGTCTTCGGCTTCCTGTCGGTCTTCTTCAACTACATGTGGCCCGACACGGTCTTCAAGTTCCTGCTGAACGCGTCGGGTGCGGTCGCGCTCTTCGTCTGGCTGGTCATCTGCTTCACGCAGTTGAGGATGCGCGGCATCATCCTGCGCGAGACGCCGGAGAAGCTGGTCGTACGGATGTGGCTGTTCCCGTACCTGACCTGGGCCACGATCGGCATGATCCTCTTCGTGCTCGGCTACATGGTCTACGACGGCGGTGACAACCGGCAGCAGGTCGCCCTCTCCGTCCTGGTGGCCGCGATCGTCCTGGTCATCGGCCTGGTCATGGACCGGCGCCGGCAGGCGGTGAAGTAGCGAACGAGCGGACGCCCGGTCTGTCACCCCTCGGGGTGGCGGGCCGGGCGTCGTGCGTTTTCGGTCACGTAGGGGAACATTTCGACCGCAGGCGTGGCACCAAGAACCGGAAAGTGTCACTGCACAAGCAGAAGCGGCCACGGATGGCGTAAGGGGCATCCCCACCCCTACGGTCGAGGAACTCGGCATCGGGCGGCCTCGCCCCTTCAGGGGGCAGACTGGACTGCACCACGGAAGGAGCGAACCTTGTCTGCGCAGCCCGTTCACTACGAGTTTCCGGAGCCCGAACCGTCCACCGGTCTGCGTGCGGTGCCGACGATGACGGGGGGCCCTCGGGAGATCGCCGAGCAGATCGAGAACGCGACCGGCCTTCGGGTCGAGATCATCCGAGGAACGTTCATGATGTCCCCCGCGCCCGGCCGGCGCCACGCGGAGACCGTAGACGAGCTCAGGGAGCTACTGCGCCCCTGCCGCGCCGACGGCCTGCGCACCTACGAGGTCGTTGCCATCCCGCTGCCCGACGATCCTGATGACTACGTCATCCCGGACCTTGTGGTGTGCCCGGCAGCTTCCATGTCGGTCGACGAGAAGCTGATGTCCGCCGAGGAAGTAGAGCTCGCCATCGAGGTCGTCTCTCCTTCCGAACGGCCGGGAGCCATCGCGGACAAGGTCGCCTGGTACGCCGAATCCGGTGTGCCCTTCCTTCTGTACCTCTTTCCCTCCAAAGGCGCCTGGATCCTCTACTCACTCCCGTCCGACGACGGCTACCGGACGATCACTCGCGGCAAGTACGGGGATCCGGTCCCTCTGCCCGATCATCTCAACGGCGAAATGTCTACGGACACGCTGCCCCGGTACGGCGTATGAGAGGCCCCGCACCCCTCCCCGACCGGCTGGGCGCCGAGCCGGCTACCCAGCGTCTGCCGCGCTGCACGCGCCCGTACGGAAAGCGGAACCTCAGCCCCGCCGGCCCAGCAGCTTCCAGGCCGTGGGCAGCGCCCCCATCGCCAGCGCCGCCTTCAGCGCGTCGCCGATGAGGAACGGCGTCAGACCCGCCGCCACGGCGTCGCCGAGCGGCATGTGGAGGGCGAGCGCCAGGTACGGGACGCCGACGGCGTAGATGATCGCCGTGCCGAGGGCCATGGTGCCCGCGGTGCGCAGCACGGAGCGGTCGGCGCCGCGGCGGGCGAGGGCGCCGACGACGGTGGCGGCGAGCAGCATGCCGAGCACGTAGCCGAAGGAGGGGAAGGCCGCGCCGGACTTGCCCTCGGCGAACCAGGGCATGCCGGCGATGCCGGCGAGCGCGTAGAGGGCGAGCGAGAGGAAGCCGCGGCGGGCGCCGAGCGACGTGCCGACGAGGAGGGCCGCGAAGGTCTGGCCGGAGACCGGGACCGGCGAGCCCGGGACCGGCACGGTGAGCTGGGCGGCCAGCCCGGTGAGGGCGGCACCGCCGACGACGAGGGCGACGTCCCGGGCCCGGGACGAGGACGCGGGCAGGAGATCGGCGAGGACCGTACCGGTCCGGGGGACTGAAACTGCGGCGCTGGCCATCGGTACTCCGCTGGAGAAGGGTCGGATACGGGACTCGGGACTCGTACAAGAACTTACGGGGCTCATACAAGAACACCGCGACGTTAGCCCAGCTCACCGGATTCGGCATGGGGCGCCGGTCACAAAGGCCCTCCACCCGCTTTGGTGGGTTCCGAAATTCGGCGACGGGCCGAGTGATGCTCGTCACCGAAAGGGCCGCTCGGCTTGGTTCCCGCCGTCGCACCGGGAGAATGGTGAGACTTGCGCGCACTTGTCACGTGTCGCATGCTGTGCGCCCGCCGCCCGTCCGAGGGCGGCGCGGGCACCGCCGGCACCGCCGAGATCGCGCGACCGCAGAAGCGCGCCTCCGACGCGCGCGCCGCACGAACCGAGAGTACGAGCCCCCCATGCACGACGCACCCCCCGCCGCCGAGCCGCTCGCCGGTGAGAGAGAGCCGCTGTCCGCGGGGCTCAAGCAGCGGCATCTGACGATGCTCGGGCTGGGCGGCGTGATCGGCGCCGGCCTGTTCGTCGGCTCCGGCGCCGGGATCTCCGTCGCGGGCCCCGGAATCATCGTCTCGTACCTGCTGGCGGGCGCCCTCGCCATGCTGGTGATGCGGATGCTGGGCGAGCTGTCGTCGGCGATGCCCGCGTCCGGCTCCTTCTCCGTGCACGCGGAGCGGGCGCTCGGCCGCTGGGCCGGGTTCACCGTGGGCTGGCTCTACTGGTTCCTGCTGGTGATCGTGCTGGCCGTGGAGGCGACGGCCGCCGCGCAGATCGCGCACGGCTGGGTGCCGGGGATGCCGCAGTGGGCCTGGGTGCTGGTGTTCATGGTGGTGTTCACCACCGCCAATCTCACCGCCGTGAAGAACTTCGGCGAGTTCGAGTTCTGGTTCGCCGCCCTGAAGATCGGCGCGATCCTCCTCTTCCTCGGCCTCAGCCTGCTGGCCATCTTCGGGCTGCTCCCGGACACCGACCCCGTGGGCCTCACCAACCTCACCGGCCAGGGCGGCTTCCTGCCCAACGGCTGGAGCGGCGTGATCTCCGGCGTGCTCGCGGTGGCCTTCGCCTTCGGCGGCCTGGAGGTCGTGACGATCGCCGCCGCCGAGTCCGAGGACCCGGAGCGCGCGGTGGGCCGCGCGGTGCGCAGCGCCGTGTGGCGCATCCTCTTCTTCTACGTGGGCTCGATGCTCGTCATCGTCACCCTGCTGCCCTGGTCCTCGCTGAAGCCCGGGCAGAGCCCCTACGTGGCGGTGCTGGACCGCATCGGGGTGCCGGCGTCCGGCCAGATCATGCAGATCGTGATCTTCGTGGCGCTGCTGTCGGCGCTCAACGCCAACCTCTACGGCTCGTCGCGCATGGTCTTCTCGCTCGCCGAGCGCGGCGAGGCGCCCCGCTCCCTGCTGACCGTCTCGCGCGGCGGGGTGCCGCGCCGGGCGGTGTTCGCCTCGGTGGCGTTCGGCTTCGCGTCCGTCGTCCTCAACCTTGAGTGGCCGGATTCGATCTTCCGCTATCTGCTCAACTCGGTCGGCGCGGTCCTCCTCTTCGTCTGGGGCCTGATCGCCGCCTCGCAGCTGCGGCTGCGCCGCCGGATCGAACGGGAGATGCCCGAGCGACTGACATTGCGTATGTGGTGCTTCCCCTATCTGACCTGGGCCGCTCTGGCCGGCATGGCCGCGGTGCTGGTGCTGATGCTCACCGACGAGGCCGCCCGTCCGCAGCTGCTGTGGTCGGCGGCGGCGACCGCCGCGGTGCTCGCCGTCGCGGGGATCCGGGAGCTCCGGCTCCGCCGTCGCGCCCGCGCCTAATACGTAAAAGCGTCGATTCTGGCGATATATCAGATGCGGAGAGTAATCCCCGTGTCTAAATACCGGACATCTGTGTGACAAGTGTTGTCCTGAGCGAACATCACCCCCACACTGAGGCAACTTTTCCGGGTTGTTGCCCGTTGTAGCAACCCTTTCATCACTCATTCCACGGGGACAGACACGACCATGACTCGGACAGATGCGACCTCCGCGCCCGAGCGCGAGGTCACCGATACGGCGCCGGGCACCGGCGCCGCACTGTCACACGGCCTCAAACAGCGCCACCTCTCGATGATCGCCCTGGGCGGCGTGATCGGCGCCGGCCTCTTCGTCGGCTCGGGCACCGGCATCGCCGCCGCCGGGCCGGGGATCGTCCTCGCCTATGCGGTGTCCGGGCTCCTGGTGATGCTCGTGATGCGGATGCTGGGCGAGATGGCCGCTGCCAACCCCGCGTCCGGCACCTTCTCGGTGCACGCGGAGAAGGCCATCGGCCCGTGGGCCGGTTTCACCGCCGGCTGGATGTTCTGGATCGAGCTCTGCGTCGGCATCGCCGTCGAGGCCATCGGCGCCGCCGCGATCATGGTCAAGTGGTTCCCGTCCACGGACTCCTGGATGTGGGTCCTGCTCTTCATGGCGATCTTCTGCGGGACGAACCTCGCGGCCGTCGGCAACTTCGGCGAGTTCGAGTTCTGGTTCGCCACCCTGAAGGTCGCGGCGATCGGCGTCTTCCTCGTCCTCGGCGTACTCGCGATCTGCGGCCTGCTGCCGGGCACCGACGCACCGGGCTCCGACAACCTCACCGGCCACGGCGGTTTCCTCCCCAACGGCACCGACGGCCTCGTCGCGGGCCTGCTCGCCTCCGTCTTCGCGTACGGCGGCCTGGAGACGGTGACCATCGCCGCGGCCGAGTCCGAGCAGCCGGTCAAGGGCGTCGCCAAGGCGGTGCGCACCGCGATGTGGCGCATCGCCCTCTTCTACGTGGGCTCCATGCTCGTCGTCGTCACCCTGATCCCGTGGACCGACAAGTCCGTACTGGAAGGCCCCTACGTGGCCGTCCTCAAGCACCTGGACGTCCCGGCCGCCGGCGAGATCATGAACGTGATCGTGCTGATCGCCCTGCTCTCCGCCATGAACGCCAACATCTACGGCGCGTCCCGGATGGCGCACTCGCTGGTCGACCGCGGCGAGGGCCCCCGCTTCCTCGGCAAGGTCTCCTCCGGCGTCCCCCGGCGGACCGTGGTCGCCTCCTCCGCCTTCGGCTTCTTCGCGGTGCTGCTGAGCTACTGGTGGCCGGACACCGTCTTCAAGTGGCTGCTCTACATGACCGGCGCCGCCGTCCTCGTGGTGTGGGGCTTCATCGCCGTCACCCAGCTGATGATGCGGCACCGGATGGAGCAGGAGCGGCCGGGGCAGCTCGTGGTGCGCATGTGGTGGTTCCCCTACCTGACCGTCGCCGCGCTCGTCGGCATCCTCTGCACCCTCGGCCTGATGCTGCGCGAGGAGGACACGGCCCAGCAGCTCTACGCCACGGCCGGGCTCACCGCCGCCCTCGCCCTCGTCGGCTACCTCCGCCAGCGCGCCACGGCACGCCGGCGGAGCTGACGGCCCGTCCGTCTCCCGCGTCCCCGCACCCTCCCGAGCAAGTCCCCGAGGCGGGGTCGGTCCTGAGCACCAGGACCGACCCCGCCTCGGTCTTTTGACGGAGAAGGACCCTTGACCCATGGTCCGAAGGGAAAGAAGACGCACTTGCTGATAGCGTCTACCTGCAAGTTAATTGCAATAAGCAGTCGGAGGGCTCGGCATGGCCATCTACACACTTCCTGAACTTCCGTACGACTACGCGGCGCTCCAGCCGGTGATCGACGCGAAGATCATCGAGCTGCACCACGACAAGCACCACGCGGCCTACGTCAAGGGCGCCAACGACACGCTGGAGCAGCTCGCCGAGGCCCGGGACAAGGACCAGTGGGGCGCGGTCAACGGCCTGGAGAAGAACCTCGCGTTCCACCTCTCCGGCCACATCCTGCACAGCATCTACTGGCAGAACATGACCGGTGACGGCGGCGGCGAGCCCCTGGAGAAGGACGGTGTCGGCGAGCTGGCCGACGCCATCGCCGAGTCCTTCGGCTCCTTCGCCAAGTTCAAGGCGCAGCTGTCCAAGGCGTCCGCCACCACGCAGGGCTCCGGCTGGGGCGTCCTCGCCTACGAGCCGCTCAGCGGCAAGCTGATCGTCGAGCAGGTCTACGACCACCAGGGCAACGTGGGCCAGGGCTCCACCCCGATCCTGGTCTTCGACGCCTGGGAGCACGCCTTCTACCTGCAGTACAAGAACCAGAAGGTGGACTTCATCGAGGCCATGTGGCAGGTCGTCAACTGGCAGGACGTGGCGAAGCGTTACGCCGCCGCCAAGGAGCGCACCAACGCGCTGCTCCTCGCCCCCTGATCCTGGCTTCCGGCCCGGATGTCTTCCCCCCGGGCCCCTGAAGCGGCCTGCTCGTGATCGTCTTCTCACCCGTGTCACGCGGCAGGCAATGGAAGGCCCCCCGCGGTCGATGCGCGCGGGGCCTTCCCCCATGCTCTCATCCCCGGAGGGCGCGCGGCGGCAGGCCGGACCGGCCGTTCCCGGGCGGTCGCGGAGGGCCGAGCGGCGCGGGGCCGGGCTCCCGTAGGGGGACAGTAGGCGTGACGGGCGGGTCAGCCGTGCCCGAACGCCTCACCCGTCACTGTGAACTCCCGCGCCAGGCCCGTTTCGTGGAGGCGGGCGAACGGCGCGAAGGGGACGCCGAGTTCCGACCGCCCCCGGTCGAAGTTCCACGCCTTGTGCACCGCGAAGCGGTAGTCGACGGCCGTCTCCCCGCCGGCGTCCACCCGTACCGTGCCGGTCAGCCGGAACTCCACGCAGCGCAGGGCCAGCCACCAGTCGGGGTGCACGCGCCGGGTGATCAGCAGGTCGCGCCAGCCGCTGTCGGCCGGGTACGCGGCGGGCGTCCGCTCCCCCGCCGGCCACCGCTCGTCCCCCGACCGGTGCTCGTTCCCCAACCGGTGCTCGCTCCCCGGCCACCGTCCGTCCCCGGACCACCGGGCAAGCGCCTCGGCGCGCCAGCGGGCGAGTTGTTCCTCGACCGCGGCCCGGACGGGCGGCAGGGCCAGCAGTTCCTCGGCGTCGATCCGGCGGTTGCCGCCCGTGGCGCGGAGGTAGTGCCGCAGCATGCCCGCCGCCCGGCGCAGCCGCAGCAGGGACCACAGGGCCGCCAGGGCCCGACAGGCGCCGAGCGTGAGCAGGTCGTACGGGCGTACGGGCAGCTCGGCGAAGGCGGCATTGCGGCAGGGCGGCTCGGCTTCGGCCCAGCCGCCGTCGCGGCCCAGCGGCCTGGAGAGGTCGGTCTGGCCCATGGTTCGGACCCTAAGGGAGGGGAGGGACGGGCGCGCGCCGACCGCGTTCGGTCGGGGGACCGCCCCTCCGGGCTCCCCTGAGCTCGCCCCCAGGGGCTCCCTAGGGGAGCCCTAGGGTGCACGTAGGGGGCACCGAACCGGGGCCGGCACCGCCCCGGCGCCCGTACGGCCGCCCGGGGAGCCGGGATCAGTCGAAGATCGGCCCGACCGTCCGCGTCCGCTTGATCTCGAAGAAGCCCGGCGTCGAGGCGACGAGCAGGGTGCCGTCCCAGAGCCGTGCCGCCGCCTCGCCCTTCGGGGCGGGGGTGACGACCGGACCGAAGAAGGCCACCTCCGCGCCATCCGGCCCGGGGACGGCGATCACCGGGGTGCCGACATCCTCGCCGACCTTCTCGATGCCGCTGCGGTGCGAGGCGCGCAGTTCCTCGTCGTACGCGTCCGTGTCGGCGGCGTCCGCCAGCGAGGCGGGCAGGCCGGCCTCCTCCAGCGCCGCGACGAGCGTGGCGCGGTCCTGCGGGAGCGCCTGGTTGTGGAAGCGGGTGCCGATGGCGGTGTAGAGGCGGCCGAGCACCTCCTCGCCGTGCTCCTTCGCCGCCGCGACGCACACCCGCACCGGGCCCCAGGCGCGGATCATCAGCTCGCGGTACTTCTCGTCGACCTCGTCGAGCCGGTGCTCGTTGAGCACGGCGAGGCTCATCACGTGCCAGCGCACCTCGACGGGTCTGACCTTCTCGACCTCCAGCATCCAGCGGGACGTCATCCAGGCCCAGGGGCACAGCGGGTCGAACCAGAAATCGGCGGTGACCTTCTCGGTCTCGGTCATGCGGGTCTCCTCGGAGGAAGCAGGACGGTCACGGTTGCAACGACGCCGTGCGTGCCATGATTCCTGATGTTCGAAAGACGTCGAGCGACGGTACCGACGGAGCCGGTCGGACACCGATCGCACGGCGTCTCCGATACGACCTGATACGACCTGACCCGTACAGAACCGCCCAGAATCGTCCCTATCAACCCAGACCCGACCAGATACCGGCCAGACGCCGATCAGACGAGGGAGCCCTGCCGTGCCCGGTGAGAACCTGACCCGTGAGGAGGCCCGGCGACGGGCCGCGCTGCTGACCGTGGACGCCTACGAGGTGGCGCTCGACCTGCGGTCCGCGGTGGGTCCGGAGAACCCGGACGGCGGCCCGCGCACCTTCCGGTCGGTCTCCACCCTCCGCTTCCGCTGCGCCGAGCCGGGCGCGGACAGCTTCGCGGACCTCGTCGCCCCCTCCGTCACGGCCGTCACGCTCAACGGCCGCGAGCTGGACCCGGCCGAGGTCTTCGACGGCGCCCGGATCGCGCTGCGGGACCTGGCGGCCGAGAACGTCCTGACCGTCGACGCCCAGTGCGCCTACAGCCGGACGGGCGAGGGGCTGCACCGCTTCGTCGACCCCGAGGACGGCGAGGTCTACCTCTACACGCACTACGAACCGGCCGACGCCCGCCGGGTGTTCGCGAACTTCGAGCAGCCCGACCTGAAGGCCCCCTACACCTTCACCGTGACGGCCCCCGCCGAGTGGACGGTGATCAGCAACGGCGCCCAGGACGGTCCCGTCGAGCCGGCCGACGACACGGCGGCCACCTGGCGTTTCGTCCCCACCAAGCCGATCGGCACCTACATCACGGCGGTCGTCGCGGGCCCATACCACGTCGTCCGTGACCATTACAGCCACAAGCTGCCCGACGGCACCACGCTGGAGATCCCGCTGGCCGCGCTCTGCCGCAAGGGGCTCGCCCCGCACTTCGACGCGGACGAGATCCTCACCGTCACCAAGCAGGGCCTGGACTTCTTCCACGAGCACTTCGACTTCCCGTACCCCTTCGGCAAGTACGACCAGGCGTTCGTCCCGGAGTACAACATCGGCGCCATGGAGAACCCGGGCTGCGTCACCTTCCGCGAGGAGTTCGTCTACCGGGGCAAGGTGACGCGGGCGGCGTACGAGCGCCGGGCCAACGTGATCCTGCACGAGATGGCGCACATGTGGTTCGGCGATCTGGTGACCATGGAGTGGTGGGACGACCTGTGGCTCAAGGAGTCGTTCGCCGACTTCATGGGTTCGTTCTCGCAGGTCGAGGCCACCCGCTACACCAGCGCCTGGGTCACCTTCGCCAACCAGCGCAAGGCGTGGGCGTACCGGGCCGACCAGCTGCCCTCCACCCACCCGATCACGGCGGACATCCACGACCTGGAGGACGCCAAGCTCAACTTCGACGGCATCACGTACGCCAAGGGCGCCTCGGTGCTCAAGCAGCTCGTCGCCTACGCCGGGCGCGACGCGTTCCTGGAGGGCGCGCGCCGCTACTTCAAGCGCCACGCGTACGGCAACACGCGCCTGAACGACCTGCTGTCCGTCCTGGAGGAGACCTCCGGGCGCGACATGACGGCCTGGTCGCGGTCCTGGCTGCAGACCGCGGGCGTCAACTCGCTGACGCCGCAGCTCACGTACGACGCCGCGGACCGCGTCACCGAGCTGGCCGTCCTCCAGGAGGCGCCCGCCGGCCACCCCGAGCTGCGCCCGCACCGGGTGGCGGTCGGCCTCTACCGCCGGCAGGGCGGCGAGCTCGTCCGCTACCGGCGGATCGAGGTCGACGTCACCGGCCCCCGTACCGTCGTCCCCGAGGCGGCGGGCGTGGAGCGGCCGGACCTCGTCCTCGTCAACGACGACGACCTGACGTACTGCAAGATGCGCTTCGACGAGCAGTCGCTCGCCACCCTCCGCGGCCACCTGGGCGAGCTCACCGACCCGCTGGCGCGCGCGCTGTGCTGGTCGGCGCTGTGGAACCTCACCCGCGACGGGCTGATGCCCGCCCGCGACTACCTCGACCTGGTGCTGCGCTTCGCCGGCGCCGAGACCGACATCGGCGTCCTCCAGATGCTGCACCTCTGCGCCCGCACCGCGCTCGTCCACTACGCGGCGCCGGAGTGGCGCGAGCGGGGCGCCGCCGAGCTGGCCCGCGGCGCGCTGAGCGAGCTGCGGACGGCCGAGCCGGGCAGCGGACACCAGCTGGCCTGGGCCCGGTTCCTCGCCCAGGCCGCCACCACCGAGGCCGACCTCCAGCTGCTGCGCGGGCTGCTCGACGGCACCGCTCGCATCGACGGCCTGGACGTGGACCAGGAGCTGCGCTGGACGTTCCTGGCCGCCCTGGCCTCGGCAGGCGCGGCCGACAAGGCGCTGATCGACGCCGAGCTCGGCCGCGACGACACCGCGACCGGCCGCCGCCACCACGTCCGCTGCCTGGCCTCGCGCCCGGACCCGGAGGTCAAGGCGGAGGCGTGGGCGACCGTCGTCGAGTCCGACACCCTCTCCAACGCCCTCACCGAAGCCACCCTCGCGGGCTTCGACCAGCCGGGGCAGCGGGAGCTGTTCGCGCCGTATGTGGAGCCGTACTTCGCCGCGCTGGAGCGCGTCTGGCGGGAACGGTCCATCGAGATCGCCATGGCGATCGTGCGCGGCCTGTTCCCGATGCTCCAGGACGACCGGCGGACCCTGGACCTCACCGACACCTGGCTCGCGGAGCACCCCGACGCCCCGCCGGCCCTGCGCCGGCTGGTGCTGGAGGCCCGGGACGACCTGGCGCGGGCCCTGAGGGCACAGGAGTGCGACGCCACGGCGGCCTGACCCCCCTCCCTTCGACTCATCGAACTACCGTGCATCTGCGCGGAGTTGTCCGCACTTGTCGACGAGCCTGTAACAGGGGTTAAGGAGCGGGCGCACAGCGGGAATGGCCGGGTCATGAGCTACGAGACCCCCCTCTCCCCGCGCCCGCTCCACCACCTCTCCGACGTCCGCCACCGCGTGCTGACCGCGCGGCAGCTGCGCGAGCACGGCGTCTCCTCGTCCACGGCCGCCGAGCGCTGCCGCCCCGGCGGTCCCTGGCAGCAGCTCCTCCCCGGCGTCTACCTGCTCCACACCGGCCCCGCCACCAGCGAGGAGCGGCTGCACGCCGCCCTGATGTACACCCGGGCCCGCACCCAGGGGATCCCCACCCAGGAACCCCGGGAGCCCCAGGCCGGGGCCCCCTACGGGGAAGCGATGATCACCGGCCTCGCGGCGCTGGCCCTCTACCGCTTCACCAGCGCTCCCCCGCTGCTGCGCATCGACCACATCGACGTCCTCGTGCCCGGCACCCGACGCCTCCGCGAGGCCGGCTTCGTACGCCCCGTACGCACCCACACCGTCCCCCGGCCCCGTCTGGTGACCGGCGTACCGGTGGCCCCGGTCGCCCGCGCCGTCTCGGACGCCGTCACCCGCCTCACCGACCCCGAGCAGATCCGCCGCCTGCTCACCGAGGCCGTCCGCGGCGGCCACTGCGAAGCGGCCCGACTGGTCCGCGAGCTCTCCCGGGCCCGGCTGCTGAACCGCCCGCACATCGTGGACGCCGTCGACGTCCTCCTCGCCGAGGGCCGCTCCCTGGCCGAGGACCGCCTCTACGCCATGGTCGCCGATCACGCCCTGCCCGCGCCCCTCTGGAACGTCGAACTCCGCCTCCCCGGCGGCCCGTCCCTCGGCCCGGTCGACGCCTACTGGCCCGACCACGGCGTCGTCGTCGAAATCGACGCCCGGGCTCCCCGCCAGGAACCCGACGCCGTCTGGGACCACCAGTCCCGCAAGCGCCAACACCTGGAGCACCTCGGCCTCACCGTCGTCCACCTCACCCCCCGCAAGCTCCGCGAATCCCCCGACCAGCAGGCAGCCGTGATCCGCACGGCCCTGGCGACGTCGGCGGAGCGGGGGGCGCGGGGGTATGTGGTGGTACTGCCGCGGTGACGGCTGACGACTCGCCAAAAGACTCCAACTACGGCGTCACGCAATTCAGTTGGCAGCAAGACCGAGCGTCTGATAATCCTGTGCGAGACATAGTGCCTCACCCCGGCGACACGCGGCCGCCCTGGAGAACGGAATCGAAGGCATGAGATCGTCGATGGATTCCGTGATGGAACGCATCACGGCTGTCGAATGGCGCCCGAGGGGGGACGAGACGCACCCGGCCTCGTGCGCGGCCTTGATGCGGGAGCACCTGAGACGCGTCGCGCTGTGGGCGGATCTCCTCGAGACGCCGGAATGGCCCTACCCGTCCTTGGCGCGGATCTTCGACAACACGGTCCAGGTACCCGAGGACAGCCGAGAAGAGCTGCTCCGGTACCTGGAAGAAAACGTCATCTTCGCCCATGTCTCGATGCTGTGCAGGCACATGGTGGAGTGGGCATGCGTTCTCGACCGAACGAAGCTTCCCCTGCCCGGGTTGCCCGACCCCTACGAACCGCTGCTCATCCTCTTCGAGAGGGGAGGCGAGTTCCGGGTCGAGAACAACAGGTGGGCGGAGTTCCCGCCGTGGTTCGTGCCCCTCAAGGAACGGGACAGGTCCGCCTCGGAAAAGCCCTTGTCCGCATTGGACGGAAGGACACTGGATGCCATCGACGAAGAGAACCGCTTTCCATACCGACGCCATGAATGAAGCGGCGACAAGGCCGGCGTGAGACATGCCCGCCATCGCGCTGCCCGACGAAGTAGTGGAACTGATCACCTCGATCGACTGGCGCCCCACAGGAGGCTCCGACTTCCACTCGCCGTCCCGCCTTGAGCTGATGCGGGAGCACTACCGTCGCGTTGCCCTATGGGATTCCCATCTTCTGCACTCCGCTTCCTGGCCACATGCAAACCTCCCCCGGGGGTTCGATCCCGCCGTACCGCTTCCTGAGGACGTCAGGGAGCGCTTGATCGAGCATTTTGACGGAAAAAGCCCCCTTTCGCACACCGTACTGCTCTCCAGGCATGCCGCCCACTGGGCAGTCGTCATGCAGAAGACAGAGAGGACCGTGCCACCGCTGCCAAACCCCTACGAGCCACTGCTCATCCTCTGGCAGCGGGGCGGAGAATTTCCGATAGAGCACCGCCGGGCCACCTTCTGGCCCTGGCGCCTGCCGATCGAGCCTCGCGAGGAGTACGTGGCGCACAAGCCCTTCGTCAGCCTGGACAGCGCCACCCTGGATGCCCTGGACGCGAAGCGGGCGGACTGAGCACCCACCTGGCCCGGCTTCGGTCTCCGGCCGCCACGGTCGCCCATTTCGGCACGATCGGGCCAAGCCACCCGACGAGAACCCGGCGACCACCGAAGACGCTGCCGCAACAGTGGCCCCGAGCGGGAAGGACGCGGGTCGAAGTACTCGGCCGATAGGCCGCCTCCGCGCGGACGCCGAGGACGGGCTTCCGGGACTCGACGCGCAGGGAGACCGTCGACCCGTTCGGACGATGAAGGGCGCGAAATGACGCAACGAACCGAAACGCCGGCGCCGGCAGGCTCTTGCGCCTTGCCGTAAGTCGACTTCTTGCCATCGAGTGGAGACCTCGCGACGGCGGCTTGAGCCACTCGCCGTCGCGACTGGAGTTGATGCGTGAGCACTTGCGCCGCACGGCACTATGGACACATCACCTCGGGACCACCACGTGGCCGTACCCGGATCTCGCGAGGTCCGTCGATCCCACCATTCGGCTTCCCGGAGATCTTTGGGAACGGGTAATCGACCATTTGGACCATCACGTCATTTTCGGCCATACCACCATGCTGTGTACGTGCATGATGCGCTGGGCGCTCATGCTGGACGAGACAAGCATCCACCTCGCCCGGCTGCCCGATCCGTACGAGCCGTTGTTCGTTCTCTACGAGCGCGGTGGCGAGTTCTCCGTGGAACACGGTCATGCCGCCTTCCTGCCGTGGCGCCTGCCTCTGGAATCCCGGGACAGATACCTTTCGCGAGATCCGGTTGTGGCGCTGGACGAAGCGGTGCTGGACGCCATCGACGCGGAGAGGCGCTTCTGACCTCCGGATGCGCCGACCGCTCATCGCGGAGCCCATCCCATGGCTATTACTGCTCACCCTCGACCGCTTGCCGACCGAGGTACTCGCCCGCGCGCCGGCCGCATGCTTCGGCACGGGACCAGCGCGGTCGCCGCCACCGGCACGGAGGAGGCGAAACGTCGGCACTGGCGGCCGCGCCCCACCAGAGGCCCAACCCCGCTTGGAACCCCGCCCCCCGACTGCCAGAGCCGCACCGCACCGGCGGCACCGGCGGAGCGGGCAGCACGGTGGTACACGATGGTGCTGCCACAGTGACGGGATGGTGGCTGAATCACGTCGACGCCAACTCACCCTGACGGCATTTGCTTTGGCCGCCGCTTGGGCGCCTGGTAGAGCTGTTCGAGACACCGCGTGCCACACGAGGTTATGGGGGTGGGTTCGTGAAGTTCGACATGGGACAGGCGACGCTGTCCGGCCTGGTCTCGCGGACGCAGGGTTCGCACGGCGATCTGGCGCAATTGATCCAGCAGTTGATCGTCGCGGCTCAGCCGCTGGAAGGGAAGTTCAACGGCGCCGGCCGGGCGGCGTTCGATCAGTTCAAGTCACATTCCGAACAGGTGGCCGCGGAACTCAACGGCGCGCTGAGCGCCATCCTGGGCGGCCAGGCCGGCATGGACACCTCGTTCGGCGAGGGCGACCAGGAGCACGCGGACAACGCGCGCCGGCAGATGGCCGCCGCCAACTTCGACGCGGCGCGGTTCGCGGGCCGCCAGGGAGGCTGACGATGTCGACCACGGACCGTCGGAGCTACGACCTGGGCGCCTCCACACAGGTGCAGACCGCCTTGCACGGCATCATCTCCCGGCTGGAGGCCGTGCTGAACGAGCGTGACGCCGCGGTGAAGTCGGCCATGGCCGACTTCCAGGCCGACGGCGTCTCCGAGCAGTACCACGACAAGGAGCTGCGCTGGCAGAGCGCCGCCGCCGAGGTGCGTCAGATCATCCGGTTGCTGCGCTCGACGATGGAGCAGAACGACGCCACGGCGCAGTCCACGCTGGCCCGGGCGAAGGCCGCGGTGGACGGGATCGGCTGAGCTCGGCCGGGGGGGGTTGAACAACCGTGTCCGGTTGGGACATCGACGTAAACGGTGTGGACGGCGCGCTGCGCAACACACTTGAAGCCGCCCGCGCGCTCAAGGACGAACTGGCTTCGTACATTTCCGACATGGAGCACGCGGGCACCAGTGCGGGGACCGTCGCGGCCGCCGGGGAGGCGGCGAAGAGCAAAGGCGGCGGCGGGGGAGCCGTGGCCGCGGCGCTCGGATATTTCGCCCAGCACACGCAAGAGGAACTGCTGTTCATCGTGGCCCGCACGGGCCAGTCGGTCAACGGCGCGCACCAGGCGACCTTGGAGTACATCAAGGGCGACCTGACCATGGCCGCCCGGGCCCAGCACGACGCCCTCCGGGCCCAGGACCTCAAGGCGCTCGCCGCCCAGGCCCGGAAGGGCGGAAGACCATGACGGAGCTCACGCCGGAGAAAGTCCCCGTCTTCACCGGCAACCTGGAGCTCCTGGAGAGCTACATCGGTGCGCTGCGGAAGGACGCCGCCCGGCTGCGGGGCACCGGCTCGGACATCCACTCCCGCTTCCAAGGGCTGGCCGCCCACTACCGGGCGCCGGAGGCGGAGCAGCTCTTCGCGACGACGCTGCCGGTACGGGAACGGGCCCACGCCTTCGCCGCGAAGCTGGACAAAGTGGCGGGCGCGCTGTCCGAGTACGCGGCCGAGGCGCGGCCGCTCGCGCAGAAGCTGGCGGCACTGTCCCTGGAAGCCGAGACGTTCATGATGTCGGTCGAGGGCGACGGCCGGTGGAAGCACGACAGCGAGAAGACCAACCACCACAACCGCATCCGCGACGACATCAAGACCACGTGGCTCGCCTTCCAGGACGTCGAACGCCGGTGCGCCAGCAAGATCACGGCGCTGGTGGGCGGCCCCCGCTTCACCACCGACGACGGCACCCACCAGGCGTTCATGTACGGCTACGACGCCAAGGCGCTCGAACACGCCAAGCTGCCATGGGGCGATCCGGTGGAGCGCGAGTACGACTGGTACGAGTGGCACTCGGTCAAGACTTTCGTCTGGGACGGCGTGGTCATCGACGGCATGGGGGGCGCCGTCAAAGGTCTGTACACCCTGGCCGGCGGGAACGGCTGGGACAAAATGGGCCAGGCGTGGGCGGGCCTGGGAAAGACCGCCGTCGGCGCTCTCATCTACGGCACGGGGGCATACGAGATCCCCGACGATTACCTCCCCAAGTTTTTCGAGGACTCCAAGAAAGCCGCCCGCGACACGGCCAAGGCGCTCGTCGCCTACGACGAGTGGGACAAGGACCCGGCCCGGGCGGCGGGCGCCGCCTCCTTCAACGTCCTCACGGCGGCCACCGGCACGGGAGCCGTGGCCAAGGGAGGTGCCAGCGCCGCCGCGAAAATCATCAACGCCGTCGGCAAGACCGGCCGGTACATCGACCCCGTCACGTACATCGGCAAAGGCACCGGCTTCGTCCTCAACAAGTCCATCGGCAAACTGTCCTCCTCTCTCCCGAAGGCAGGCGACCTGGCCAACGCCCTCCGCGACCGCACCCCCGGCATGGAACGCCTCCCCGACGGCTCGGTCCGCCTCCCCGACGCGAGCGTCCTCCCGGGCCGAGCGCGCTACCTCCGGCCGGACAACACCTTGGTGGACATCCTCGGGCGAAAGGTGCGGGGGCATGGGCCGGTACGGGCCGAGCCGGGGGGTGCGGAGCTGCGGCGGACCGGCCACTCCGGCGAACACGGCGACGGCCCGGCAACGGCACCCTCCGCACCGCGGCCGACCCCTCATCAGCCGTCTTCCACCGGCGCGCACGTGCCGTCCGACCGCGAACCCGTCGCGGTGGGCGGGGGCCGGTCCCATGCCGAGGCCCGGCACGCGCCGGAGGTGAACGCGCCGCCGCGCTCGACCGTCAGCTCACACGAGCGTCCGGCCGAGGGGCCGCAGCGTGCAGAACGCGGCGCCGACGGGCCCGCGTCCGGGCAGTCACATCGGTCCGAGCACGGGGCACCGCACTCAGGCGAGAACCACGGACAACCGCCTCGGGGGCGCGAGACCGGTGCGGAGGAGCGCGGCCACTCAGGAGCAGGTCATTCTGCGGAGCACACCGACTCCGCACACGGACGGCCCGGCCATGAACCCACCGCTCATGACAGCCATGCCCCACATGACTCCCACCACGGGGACTCTCCGCACGGTGGCCACGACGGCCCCGACCCTGACGACCTGCACTCGGCGCACGACCACGACGGCGACTCGGCCGGCAGGTCCGGAGACGGCGACGGCTCGCCGGGGGCCGCCGGTCCGGTCCGGGAAGTTCCGGGTCACACTATGGAGGATGGCACTCGGTATCCCGAGGCGCCCGACCATATATGCCCGCCCAAATGCCAAGGACCTCATTCCGACATCGAACGCCTGGGAGAGGCCGAAGGCAAACGGGTACACCGCCAGCGCCACCGACAGGAATTGCATGATATCTATCAACGCATCCGGGCCAACGACACGGACGTACGCGAGATAGCAGAAAAGCTGGAGGTAGACGAAAACGTCGTTCGAGTGGCGAAGAAGAACCTATTCCTCGACAAACACGACATACCGGTCGCCGGCGAACAAGAGGTGAGGAACGCATACTTCACACCTTTGCGGAGCGTAGCTGACGCTTGGCAGAAGGGAGCCAACCCAATCGGCAGGTTGCGCGACGACACAGAGTCGTACCTACGAGCGCTTATACAACACGAATACGTAGAGCACCAGCTCATGCAGGCAGGAATACCCTACAGATCAACCGAACCAGATTACTGGGGAGAGGTGCCAGGGGTAAAGCCGGACACAAGGAGACTCGGCGCGCACGACTACGCGCCATCCGACACCATACCTGAACTGACCCACGAGCAGAGCCTGTACAGATGGAAGGAATATAATATCGGCCTCGAACTGAAGGTTCCTATAAAGGCCGACCTTTCCAACCTCGACGAGGTCGTGAAGGCGGTGCTCAGAGTGATCAAAGGACAGGATAAGACGTGAAGGCAGCAGGTTCAGCCGATAGGACCCTGGAACTCATTACTTCGATGGACTGGCGCCCCTCGCCACCTACCGACGTCCACTCACCCTCTTGTCTTGAACTGATGCGAGAGCACCTGCGCCGAGTCGCACTGTGGGGTGACCATCTCGTGCATACCGCCTTTTGGCCGCACGCCGACCTCCCGGACTGCTTCGATCCCGCCGTACCTCTTCCGGAGGAGATGAGGAAGCGCTTGATCGAATATTTCGAGGAACGGTCCCTCTTCGGGCATACCGAAACGCTCTCCAGGTATGCCGTCCATTGGGCAGTTGTCATGGAGAATACCCGGAGGCCTGTACCGTCACTGCCGGACCCCTACGAGCCGCTGCTCACCCTCTGGCAGAGAGGCGGAGAATTCCCCGTGGAACACGGGAGGGCCACCTTTTGGCCGTGGCGCCTCCCCCTGGAGCCCCGCGAAAAGTACTTGTCGGATAAACCCTTCGTCAGCCTGGAAAGCGCTGCGCTGGATGCCCTGGACGCGGAACACGTGGACTGACAACCGTTCTCGTCTGGACACGGTTGGCAGAACAAAACGGCGGCTGTCGACGCATCCGAACCCGGTATTGGAGACAGCACCCGACGCTGACGGAGGACGCGGCGACAGTGAAGGACTACGACAGTCAGCTCCTTGAATCCGTCTCCGTGCGGCGGCGGCGGTTGCGGGATGCGTTGTTGTTCGGGGTGGAGCGGGCGCGGCGGACGGCCGATGAGAAGGTCGGGCGGGTGTTCGCCGGGGTCGCGTTGGCCGCTGTGTTGTGTGCGGGGTGCGTGGGGTGGGGGTTTGTGCAGCATGTGATCGCCAAGCAGCGGGAGCAGCAGCGGCAGCAACGGCAGGAGCAGCGTCGGGAACGGCCGGTGCCGCAGCCGACGTTCGCGCCGCCGGCGGCGCCCGCGGTGCCGGTTCCGGTGTCGCCTGCCGCGCCGACCGCGGTCCCCTCGGCGCCGGCGCCGCCGAGTGCCGAGCCGACCACCGTCCCGCCGTCGACGTCCCCGTCGCCCTCGCCCTCGCGGAGCCCGAAGACGACGCCCATGCCGAAGAAGCGGCCGTCGAAGTCACCGTCGTCGTCGCCCACTAGGAAAGCGGCATCGCACCCGTCCGCCAATCATCGTGTCACAGCCCGGTGATAGGTTCGGCCGAGTGGCGAACGTAGGGACGAAAACGAAACTGCGGGCCGCGCCGGGGCGGTTGAGCAGGGTGACGCTCGTCGCCGATCACCGGCGCGTCGATGTCGTCCTGCCCGCCGACGAGCCGATCGGACGGTTACTGCCGGACGTACTCCGGTTGCTGAGCGACCGGGTCGACGGTCCGCCGGCCGCGCGGCACCTGATGGCCGTGGACGGGACCCTGCTGCCGCAGGAGAGGTCGCTCGCCGAGGCGGACGTCGCCGACGGGGCGATCCTGCGGCTGGTGCGGATCGAGGACACGCCGTCGGCTCCGGTCGTGCACGATGTCACGGACGAGGTCGCGGACGACCTCGGGGTACGGGCCTGGCGCTGGCGGCCCGCCGCCCGGCAGTGGACGGCCGGGGTGGCGGCCGCGGTGCTGGCCGCGGTGGCGGCGTTGTTCGCCCGGACCGCGACGGGAGCGACGACCGTGACACTGCCGCTCGCCGGTGCCGCGGTGCTCGCCGCGCTGCTCGGGGCCGCGACCGCCGCGCGAGGCGGGCGCCCGCTCGGCACTGCGCTGGTACTGATCGCCGGTGAGATCGGCACGCTGGCCGTGTGGGCCGCCGCCGACGGACACGGGTGGTCCTGGGAAGTACGGCTCGTCGCCGTCGCCGCCGTATGGGCATGGGCGCTTGTGCTCCTCGGGCTGTTCTCTCCCCTGGGCCGCGGCGGCCTGATCGGCGCCGGTGCCGTCGTCGTCACCACAGGCGTCTGGGAGGGCGTCGCCCTCGTGCAGCGGGAAGCGGACCGGATCGGCTGCGTCCTCGTCGTCGTCTCCGTCGTCGCGCTCGGCGCGCTGCCCCGGGCCGCTCTGATGGCCGCCGGTCTGACCGCGCTGGACGACCGCCGTGCCGGAGGTGCCTCCGTGAGCCGGTACGAGGTGCGTACCGCGCTGGCCGCCGCGCACCGGGGCCTGATCCTCGCCACGGCGACCGTCGCCGTGTCCGCGACAGCCGGCGGCCTTGTGGCGGTGACCGGCCCGGCCTCCCCATGGAACGTCGCGCTCACCGCCGTGGCCGCCCTCGTCCTCTTCTCGCGGTCCCGGGCCTTCCCGCTGGTGCCCGAGGTCGTCGTGCTGCTGGCCGGGGCCGGTGTGTTGCTGGTGCGGCTGGTGGTGTTGTGGCATGACGAGGCCGGCGGTTCGCCGTATGGGCCCCTGGCGGCCCTGGCCGTACTCGCCCTGATACCCCTCGGGGTGCTCGCGGTCCAGCCGCCGGAGCATGTGCGGGTTCGGCTGCGCAGGGCTGCGGACCTGGCCGAGACCCTGGGCCTGATCGCCCTGTTCCCCCTCGTCGTCGGCGAGTTCGGCGTGTTCGAGCGTCTGCTCCACCAGTTCTAGGAGGATGTGGATGCCGGCACAGGATTGGCAGAGTGATGTCCTGCGCGACCTCGGAGGCGCGCCACCGAGCCGGGCGCTGCCCGCCGACCACGCGTCCGCCGACTCCGCGCCCGCGGACCGTGCAGCCGTCGACCGTGCGGCCGTGGACCGTGCACATGTGATCCCCGGCCCCGCTCCCGTAACCCCGGTGCCCGTCGCGCCCACGACACCCCCCGCCCCAGTAC